>NZ_JBLYZK010000008.1:0-139676 GCF_048551395.1 Acinetobacter sp. TY1 | reverse complement strand
GCAACTTCTTCAAATTGGCAGTTTTCCGCCAAATCTTGAACGTCATATCCACGATATGTTAAGCCTGCGCCACTTTTGCCTACAGTTGAAAGTGCAGTTTTGCCTGCAACTTGTCCGCGCAGTCCTGCGCCTGTGAGTACTTTTCCTTCAGCCATTTTATTTTCCTTCCGTGAAGAGTTTGTCTAATGTATTTTCAAAGGTATGATAGTCAAGGAATTCATAGAGTTCTTTGCGTTGTTGCATCTTGTCGAGAACATTCACTTGTGTGCCGTCTTTACGAATGGCTTGGAATACTTCAAGTGCGGCTTTTTGCATTGCACGTGTTGCTGACAATGGGTAAAGCACCATTGAAATGCCTTGTTCACCTAATTCTTCAGTGGTGTAATAAGGTGTGTCACCAAATTCAGTGATGTTTGCAAGTACAGGTACACCCACTGCATCACAGACTGTTTTGTACATCGTAATGTCAGTCATTGCTTCAGCAAAGATTGCATCTGCACCTGCTTCTACGCATGCACATGCACGATCAATCACAGCTTGTAGACCTTCTTTTTGTAGTGCATCGGTACGTGCCATTACCACAAAGTTAGAATCTGTTTTGGCATCCACCGCTGCTTTAATACGATCAACCATTTCTTGTTGAGTCACGATTTCTTTGTTTGGACGGTGGCCACAGCGCTTTTGTGCCACTTGGTCTTCAATGTGAACCGCTGCTGCACCCGCTGCAATCATTTGTTTAACGGTACGAGCAATGTTAAATGCTCCGCCCCAACCTGTATCGATATCAACAAGGAGTGGTGTATCTACACGTTCAGTTATTCGACGTACATCTTCAAGTACATTGTCTAGACTGGTCATACCTAGGTCAGGTAAGCCGTATGAGTAGTTCGCAACACCTGCCCCCGATAGATAGATGGCTTTGTAACCCACCTGTTTTGCCATCATGGCTGCATAAGCATTGACCGTTCCAATGATTTGTAATGGTTTTTCTACTTCCAGTGCTTGTCTAAATCTTAAGCCTGCAGATGTTTGTTCTGTCATATCCCTTTCCACAGTAATTACTATATTTATCGAGCTTCGAGTATATCCGTAAGTTTTTCGTCAACGCTATGACCCTTTAGGCAAAATACTCTAAAACTTTAGTCCAAGAAAAATGAATATCAATTCATTTTTTAGACCCTTTGTACAAAAAAAATGCATCCTTTGCAATTCTTTTCTAAACGGAATTTTCTATTGCAATTTGCTATAATCACTGTCACCCAATTATTATTGACGCTAAATACCCCTCATTTATGAATAAACATTCGGATCAGTTTGAAGCATCAGCTTGTGACACTCCACAGACAAAGAGAGGTCATGAGCGTCGTATTGCCCTTTTACTTAGCGCAAATCAGCTATTTCTTGAGCGTGGTTATGATGCAGTCTCACTTGATGATATTGTTCATCATGCTGGAGGTTCTAAAGCCAGTATTTATAAGTATTTTGGCAGTAAAGATGGTTTATTTACGGCCATTTGTGATTATCGATGTGAAATATTTTTTAAAGACATTTGCAACCAGTTTGATTGCCAACAAGATCAATTACGTCACTATCTCATTCAAACGCTGAAGAATTTTTACCAACATATTATTCAGCCCGAAAATGCTGCCTTTTTACGCCTTATTGTTGAACAAGCTCAACGTAGTCCTGAACTTGCTCGTTATATTATGGAGCAAGGACCTCGCCATATTCAAAAAGCTATTGAAAATGCCTTAACCAGAGCACATCAAAATAAGTTAATTCATTGCACGCAACCTGAATATTCTGCACAACTTTACTTTGGTATTATTCGTGATCTGGAATGGCATATCATCATGAACACCCCTATTGAAAAAACAGAACAAGAAATAAGCAACTACATTCAATATTGTGTCGATCGCTTTCTAGATGCTCATCAAAAGCACTAGTTTTTTTGCATTTCATTTGACTTATAGTATATTAGACCATTCCCTATCTTTTTTATCTCATCAACCAACAATGAATTGTGAGTCAATTTGTTTATTGACTGAGCAATTATTGTGGAGTAACCATGACTCTACGACATTTTCTAACTTTACGTGATCTTTCTACCGCTGAGTTAAATCGCATTATTGAACGTGCGCAGGAATTAAAACGTAAACAACACAACAATGAAGTGTTCCAACCTTTCGTTGGCAAAGTCATGGGAATGATTTTTGAAAAATCAAGCACTCGTACTCGCGTTTCATTTGAAGCAGGAATGACTCAGTTTGGTGGTAGCGCAATTTTTCTATCTTCGCGCGATACTCAATTAGGGCGTGGCGAGCCAATTGAAGATTCTGCTCGTGTCATTTCAAGCATGCTTGATGTCGTAATGATTCGTACTTTTGGTCATGACATTGTTGAACGTTTTGCAGAATACTCAAGCGTCCCTGTCATCAATGCATTAACTGATGATCATCACCCTTGCCAACTCCTTGCAGATGTACAAACTTTTGTTGAACACCGTGGCTCAATTGAAGGCAAAACAGTGGCTTGGATTGGCGATGGCAACAATATGTGTAATTCATATATTGAAGCAGCACACATGTGGGGCTTCAATCTTAAAATTGCATCACCAAAAGGCTATGAACCAAAACCTGAATTTCTATCTGAATTTGCACACTGTGTAGAATTGGTTGAGTCAGCAGAAGATGCTGCCGTAAATGCTGATTTAATCGTGACTGACGTTTGGGCAAGCATGGGGCAAGAAGAAGAGCAAAAAATTCGCGAAAAAGCATTTGCTGATTATCAAGTGAATGAAAAATTAATGGATTTAGCACATGCAGATTGTTTATTTATGCACTGCTTACCTGCACATCGTGGTGAAGAAATTTCAATGAGTTTACTTGACCATAAAAACTCAGTCGTTTGGGATGAAGCTGAAAACCGTTTACATGCTCAAAAAGCATTGGTTGAATTTTTAATCAATGAAAATCTCAAAAAAGATTAATATTTTTTAATTAGTCATTAAAAAGGCTTTGTTAATCAAGGCCTTTTTAATGACTAAATATCATGACCAAAGCTCAAAATATAATCTAAAATTTTACTAAGTATAATCATAATATTGATCAAATTCCGAGCCGACCTACAGATCAGTACTCTTAAAAATTATTATTGATAATCAATATAATGGATATTTTTTATCATTCTCTCATCACCCAAAAATATTAGTATCTTCATAATATTTCCCCCAAATATTTCAAAAAATAAATAAAATCTTTATATACAAATATATTCCCATAAAGTCAAAAATACTATTTATAATCGAAACATACTCTTAATTTTAATATGTGTATTATTTTTATGAAATTTAAAACAATTCTAGCCATTTCTATATTTTCAATCAACTTACTTACCACATCATCTTTTGCATCAGAAGTCGATGAATATTTACAACAAAAAAATATAATCGATACTCAATATAAAATTATCAACAAACAATACTTAAAGGATGTTTTAAGCGCACTGAATGACGAAGACTCTCGCGTCCTCCCTATTCAGGTCGATCAAAATACGATTATTGAAAAAATGCAACTCCATACTGATCACATTGAAATTCAAGGGCTTATTACATCTGAAGATTTTGCACAATTTGCACAATCTACTGGACAAGAAAAAACCAAACAATTACTTACCGAAGGTTTACTTGATAACTGCTCTTCCATTTTCAATCATGAGTTTCAGCGTAAAAATCCATATGCTGCCAATATAACACTCACATCACAGAAAAAAAGCTATCAAATCAATCTTAAAAATACGCAATGTACTTTCTAAATTTGATTTCACATTAACGAATTAAACCTTGGGGTTGCAAAATAATCATTGCAGCTCCAATCAAAACCACAGCCCCACCCAATAAATCCCAACGACTCAGACTCACTTGATCAACAAAACGCAACCACATTAAAGCCGTAAAAATATAAATTCCACCATAGGCTGCATAAATACGCCCCGATGCCGCAGGGTGCAGAGTCAAAAGCCAAACAAAAACTGCCAAACTCAAGACAGTAGGAATCCATAGCCACTGGCTTTTCCCTTGATTTAAAATCAAATATGGAAAATAACAACCTAAAATTTCTGCAATAGCTGTCACAAAAAATAAAAAAAATGTCGTTATTACTTTGGTGATCTGTATATCCATAAATTACGCCACTCTTCCAAAATTCATATATAAATCTCACAACAAAAAACCCGCGATCAACACGGGTTTTTTGTTCTTTTTAAATAACTCTAAGCAGGTTCAGCCGTTTCATCTTCAAATACTTCAAGATTCAAGCCAACCACTTTACCATCTTCTTTCTTCGCAGTAACCGCAACATTACCGCCATGATCAGCCAATTCACCAAATAAAATCATTTCAGCAAGTGGCTTTTTCAAGTGTTCTTGAATCAGGCGTTGCATTGGTCGTGCTCCCATCAATGGGTCATAACCATGTTCAGCCATCCAATCACGAGCGGACTGATCAACCTCAAGAACCACTCTTTTCTCATCAAGTTGTGCTTGAAGTTCAGTTAGGAATTTATCAACTACAGAATCAATAACAGTCGTTGGCAATGATTTAAATTGAATCACGCCATCTAAACGGTTACGGAACTCTGGTGCAAAGGCACGTTTCATTGCTTCTTGATTATCATTACTGTTGTCTTGCTCAGTAAAGCCAATACTTGTACGCGATATACTTTCTGCACCAATATTAGTCGTTAGAACAATAATCACGTTACGGAAATCCGATTTACGACCATTATTATCAGTTAACGCGCCATGATCCATGACTTGAAGCAATAGGTTAAACACATCTGGATGTGCTTTCTCAATTTCATCAAGTAACAAAACACAGTGTGGATTTTTATGGATTGCATCAGTCAACAAACCACCTTGATCATAACCAACATAACCTGGAGGCGCACCAATTAAGCGAGAAACAGCATGACGTTCCATGTACTCTGACATATCGAAACGTACAAGTTCCACACCTAAAATTTTCGCCAATTGCTTCGTAACTTCAGTTTTACCAACACCTGTAGGCCCTGCAAACACAAAACTACCCACAGGCTTATCTGGTGCTTTCAATCCCGCACGGGATAGCTTAATTGCAGATGCCAATGCAGTAATGGCTTCATCTTGCCCAAAAACTACACGTTTTAAATCACGCTCAAGATATTCAAGTACCGACTTATCATCTTTCGACACTGTTTTAGATGGAATACGTGCAATTTTAGAAATAATGTCTTCAATATTTTCTACTGTAATGACCGTATTATCTTGCTCTGCTTTTAAACGACGCTGTGCACCAGCTTCATCAATCACATCAATTGCTTTGTCTGGCAAGAAACGATCATTGATAAACTTAGATGACAACTCAACCGCAGAAACCAACGCACTGTCTTCATATTGCACGTGATGAAATTCTTCAAATCGTGATTTTAAACCACGTAAAATATCTACTGTTTCTGAAATAGATGGCTCATTGACATCCACTTTTTGGAAGCGACGTGACAATGCGTGATCTTTTTCAAAGACTTGGCGATACTCTTGGAATGTGGTTGAACCAATACAGCGCAAAGTTCCATTTGCCAAAGCAGGCTTAATCAAATTCGATGCATCCATGGTACTGCCCATACTTGAGCCCGCACCAATAATCATGTGAATTTCATCAATAAATAAAATTGCTTCAGGTTTTTTCTTTAATGCATTCAACAATTGTTTTAAGCGTTTTTCAAAATCACCACGATATTTTGTCCCTGCAACCAAAGCACCAATATCTAAGCTGAATACTTCAGCATTCGCGAGTGGTTTCGGTGCTTTACCATTGACGATTAACCATGCCAAACCTTCAGCAATCGAGGTTTTGCCCACACCAGGATCACCAACAAGCAAGGGATTATTTTTACGGCGACGGCACAAAATTTGTGCTGCACGCTCAATTTCTTTTTCACGACCAATAAGTGGATCGGTTTTACCTTTTTGCGCTTCGACATTTAAATTTAAGGTATACAGCTCAAGTGGTCCTGCATTGGCAGAAGACGTTGATTCACCGTCAAGTTCCTCAGATTCTTCTTCAACCTGAATTTCTTCTTTACGTCCACCATGTGACAAGTATTGTGTCAATGTTAAACGGTTAATTTGATGGCGTTTAAGTAGATACACTGCGAATGAATCACGTTCAGAATACATTGCAACCAATACATCTGCACCTTCTACTGTACGATCACCACCGCTCGATTGAACATGAAAAATAGCACGCTGTAAAATACGGTCAAAACTTTCAGTCGGATGTGGTGCTTGGTCGCTATTTTCACCAAGCTTTGGCGTATGTTGATCTACATATTCTTCTAATTCTTTGCGTAAAGTAACAATATCTGCGCCACATGCTTTTAAAGCATTAACTGCTGCGTCATTGTCGAGTAAAGCAAGTAATAAATGTTCAACTGTTAAAAACTCATGTCTCTTTTGACGAGCCATACTAACAGCCAAACGTAAAGAAACTTCTAATTGGCGACTGAGCATAAGACCCCCTTATTATTGTGGCTCGATCTGACAGAGTAAAGGATGTCCTTGTGATCGAGCATAGTTGTTTACTTGGTTTGCCTTCGTCTCTGCGATGTCTCGCGGGTAGATCGCTGCAATACCTTTTCCTTCATAATGTACTGTTAGCATTACTTCGGTCGCTTGGTCAAGATTCAATGCGAAGTATTGTTGTAAAACTTCGATTACAAAGTCCATGGGAGTGTAATCATCATTCATTAAAACAACAGCATACAAAGGTGGACGTTTTAATTCAGGTGGTGCAGTTTGCACGGCTAAATCACCGTCACCCTCATGTTCTATCGGGTTTTCAGCCATACGAGGGCTAAGATGCCAATCAATCAGACCTGTTTGTTGGAATGATATTTTGACATCATGTAAGTTGGGTTGAGATTTAGAACTATGCATATATTTTATTTTCATAAACTTATTGAACATTCGCTTCCGCTTGCGGAACTTCTGCTGCAAATGCCGCAGATGAATCTACAGCATTCCCTTTTTGCCAACTAAAACGCTTAATTGCAGGTGTTGCACCATTTAAACGAACTTCAATATATTGTGGCGCAAAACCTTTGGGCATTGTCCAACGCCCTGTTAGGCGTTCAAAATTTTCAAAATTAAAGTTACTAACTTCCATTGGAACAACAAGAACTTCAGTCCCATTAATTAAGCGAATTTCAGCGTTTCCTGATGTACGGCGACGTGATGGGCTGACTTGCATCAAATCAAGTTGATATTCAAAAGCATTTTCAGGTAATGCTTTAACTGCCAAATTTTGTACAGTCAAACTTACACCACCACGCTGACGTAGTACTTCACGGTAAATCCCGCTCATACCATCGACCTGCATTTTTTCAGATTTACTGAGCTCTAAAGCTTTTACAAGATCATTTGAACTGTCTACAGCAACATCACGTTCTTGCACAGCCAAATTGAGATTCTTGTTTAAAGTATCGAGTGTAATTTTCTGTTGCTTGACCACTTCAACCAACTGTTCTGCGTCTGCATCAAAACCAACAACCGATAAACCTTGGCGATGTCCAACTGTATAGCCAAGTAGGATACTGCCTGCACATAATACAACACCGCCGATCATGATCGGCATATTACCTTTCATAAATGATTTTTTAGGTTGCGACGTTGTTTTGGTTTCTGTGTTCTGCATCGTCATCTCTGAATATTGATAGCGTCAAAACACACATTTAACGCTAAAGTTAAATGTGTGTGAAGTTTTAAAGCGTTTTTTATGGTAATAATCCGATGCCTTGCAAACCAGCATCTTCCGCAAAACCAAACATTAAATTCATATTTTGCACAGCTTGACCTGCCGCACCTTTCACAAGGTTATCTTGTACTGACAATATCACTAAGCGTTTAGGTTGCGGTTTATGCAATGCAATACGTAACTGATTCGCACCACGTACCGAACGTGTTTCAGGTGAACTACCTGCTGGCATCACATCTACAAAAGTTTCATTGGCATAGAATTGCTCATACAAACTTTGTAAATCTGCTGCTTCGCCTGCATCAGTCAAATCGATATAAATTGTACTTAACATACCACGTATCATCGGCACTAAATGCGGCACAAATAAAATATGATCAAATACATTTTTTAAACCTGAAATATTTTCTAAAGCTTCCACAATTTCAGGATGATGGCGATGTCCTGCCACACCATAGGCTTTAAAATTATCTGCATTTTCAGAATAGATCATACCTAAACTTGCTTTACGCCCTGCACCTGAAACACCTGATTTTGCATCAATAATAATGCTTTCAGGTTTAACCAATGTTTCAACGTGTTTAAATAATGGCGCAAGACCCAATTGCACAGTAGTTGGGTAGCAACCTGGATTACCAATCACTTTAGCATTTTTAATTTTTTCACGATTCAGCTCAGACAAACCATAAGCTGAATCTTTTAAAATATTTGGGCAAGCATGTTGCATGCCATACCATTTTTCAAACTGTTCTAAATCTTGTAAACGGAAATCTGCAGCTAAATCGACCACTTTAGTATTTGCAGCCAAAAGCTCTTCTGCATGTTTCATCGCCACACCATGTGGGGTTGCAAAGAATACAACATCACATTTTTTTAGTTCATCGATATTTAGATCTGAATATTTGAGGTCTGTATGTCCACGCAAGTTAGGGAACATATCATCAACACGGCGACCGTCTTCAGTACGTGATGTCAGTACAGTTACCTGTACATTTGGATGTCGTAGTAATAGACGCAACAATTCAACACCTGTA
Organism: Acinetobacter sp. TY1; assembly: GCF_048551395.1. Lineage (NCBI taxonomy): Bacteria > Pseudomonadati > Pseudomonadota > Gammaproteobacteria > Moraxellales > Moraxellaceae > Acinetobacter > Acinetobacter sp. TY1. Next base: position 130,853 of record NZ_JBLYZK010000008.1, on the reverse strand, counting down.
TAACCCGTTCCGCCAACAATACCAACTGAAATCACGATTTTAACCTCTAATGCAAAGTATCCATTTTTCAACTATGTAGTATGACAGGAAGTTGTATTTTTCTAAACAGTTTTGATGAATTCAATCTTTTTTGTTCATTTTTAACTTATATGATTGCCATTTTATAAAATTCCAAGACTAAACTTCTTATTGACAAAATATCTACACACTATAAATTAGAGCAATTACTCTAACTTTATTAGTCAGGATAATAAATAGATGATTGGATCTCGGGAATGGATGAATATAAGTCATGGAACATTAAGTTTTAAAGAAAAAATCCAACTAATTAAACAGGTTTTAGTGCCTGCGACGTTAAATTACACTAAAACATTTATTGAAAAGCCATCCACTAAAAATACGTTTCAACTCGCTGATATTCAAATTCCTGATACACCCATTGTTAAAGAAGCTATTGCCGAATTAGAAAATACTGGTAATCAAGCCATAATCAATCATTCATGGCGTAGTTATATTTGGGGCGTTGCTATTGCTCAAAATAAACAATGGCAATTTGATGAAGAAAGTTTACTGATTTCCAGTTTAATGCACGACTTAGGTTTGGTTGACGACCTTACACACTACACTTGTCAATGCTTTACTTTTGAAAGTTCGTTACGATCAGAAATCTTATGTGTAAAGCACCATTATCCTCAAGAAAAAACGGAGAATATTTCCAATGCTATTTGCCTACATATGAATGGCTATTTGGATGAGAATAATCAAAGTATATCGAAAGAAGTTTTATTACTACAAAAAGCAACTTCGTGTGACGTGATTGGAACAGACTTGGCTTTATTTTTCCAGCACGTTTAGAGAGGACGTTTTAGGTTTATATCCACGTTATCAATTTAATACTCAATTCAAACAACGATTAAAGACCGAAGCCAAAAGAAATCCTCAATCTCGGACAGCCCTAATGAATAAATTAGGACTACCGATAATGATTGAAATGAACATTTTCCAGGAGTAAATAATGAAAAATATGGCACTTACCCACAAAACAATTCATTTTAATCAATATCCAATTCTGGTAGATATTCACTCACATTCAGAGAATAAACATACGATTATTTTACTTCCTGCACTAGGTATTGCAATGAGTAAATATGAAAAGTTAATTTCCACACTTTCTCAAAATAATTTAAATGTCGTGGTTGCAGATTATCCCAACTGTGGAAGAAATTTACCTCTTGTATCTGCCGATATTGATTTTGGTTATGCCGATTTATTAAATAATTTCATCCCTCAACTTGAAAAACTTGCTTTAGAAACAACACGCCAAAAACCAATCCTATTCGGTCATAGTTTAGGTGGACATTTAGCAACTTTATACACACAGAATCATGATAATAAAGTGATTGGTATAGCAACTGGGAATATTGGTTTCAAAAATTGGGACTTAAAAGGCAAGTTTAATATTTTAAAAGCGGTGACTGTGATTAATACCATGATTCTAAAAGATGGTTATTTTGCAGGTTATAAAATTTCTTTTGGAAACCGTGAAACAAAGTCACTCATGCGAGATTGGTCAAAAGTGGTTTTTACAGGTCATTACAGGCACATCATTGGACTTGAAAATATTATTAAAAATGATGCTTTATTTATCTCTTTACTGGGTGATGATTTTGCCCCAATGCGTTCAATGCTCGGTTTAAGTTGTTATTTTAAACATCCTCAAATTGAAACTTTAGATTTAACCCGAGAACTCAAAGGTAATCAGCATGCTGTTTGGATTAAACAGCCTAACGAAGTAGTGAAATTAATTCAGGAATGGTTAAATCATGCCTAAATTAATAAATTCCATCTCTTATTTGAACGTCATAAAAATTTATCAATATTTTACAATAAATTATCAAAACTTAAAGTAATTAAAACTCGTACATATAATGATTTAATTTTAAAATTTAAGATATTGCTCTATCTCCAATGACTGCAATAATTCTCAATAAATAACCGTCAGGATCTTGAACTAAAAATTGTTTTTGCCCATGCTCTACATTTTCCGCACGATACCAACGCTCCTCCAATCCTGAAAATATTGACCACTGAGCTTTGTGTAAGCGATTTAAAATATCATCAAGTTGTTTAACTTCTAATTGAAAATTTATCCCTCTGCCCAATGGATAATTCAATTCTCCTGTTACCCATTGATCGTCCTGAAGCTCTTCTAACATGAACTGCACACCATTGAGTTCTAAATACATGAATTTGTCTTCAGTCCGTTGATACTTTACCGAAAATCCAAGAATATTCACCCAAAAATAATAACTTTTCTCTAGATCAGTTACGATTAATTCAGGGACTAACGCATTCCATTTCACTTATAAATCTAACCCTATCAATAAGAAATTTAAAAACCGATATTTTATTTAGATATGACCGTTATATCTTATGGTTTTACAGATTTTCACTTTCTCATTTTAACTTAAATTAAAAGTTCACATACTCTCTCATGCCCACCACCATGGCATTACACTACTTTTTAAAATTTTCCGATGATGTTTATAATTTGCATCATGCTTTTCAACTTCTGCCCAAAACACAGAACTATGATCAAAATGCTGTGTATGTGCTAACTCATGTACGCAGACATAACGTGCCATTGCGACATCACACAAAACCAACGCACTATTGAGCATAATATCATGTTTAGATGTACAACTGCCCCAACGAGTCTTAGGCTGTCGAATAGCACATTCAGCAAATTTTAAACCAATTTCCGAACTGACTTGCTGTAAATAGATGGGTAAATAATGCTTGGCATAAGCAATCACAAAGGCTTTTAAATAAAGTGCAGGCTCACGATCACTGATTAATAATTGATGATCTTGCTCATCAAGGATATAAGATTTTTTTTGTGTTTGATAAGTGACTTTTAAAGGTTGCTCTAAATTAAAAAGCTTTAATTCTATTGGTAATACCTTATCAACTTGCCCTGATTTTTCTTGTTGTTTCTGCCATGTTTCAATCATCCACTGTTCAGACTGTTGTAAAAAATCATTAATCTGTCGTTTTGTACAAAATTTCGGTACAGTTAAACGAATTTGAGTGGGTTCAACACGTAAGCGTAAACGAGTCGCTCGTGCATGATTACTAATTTGAATTTCAGGTAAGTTTGGGGTCATTTTATTCTATAGTTTTATAATCAGATTTAGAGTTCCCCCTCCTTTTAGGAGAGGGCTAGAGAAAGGTTTTCTTTTACCCCCTCATCCTAGCTTTCTCTCAAGGGAGAAGGAACTTTCAATACGAATTTAAATGAAGATAAATATTCATTTAAATTTTAAAAATATCATTGAATCAATAAATTAAACCGCTGTGCGCTCTTCAATACCATTATCGGTCGCAACTACGGCAATATCTGCTTTATTGATTGCAAAAATACCATTACATACAACACCTGGAATGTTATTCAGTGTTTTTTCTAACTCTAATGCATTTAAAATATTTAAATTAAAGACATCTAAAATAACATTACCATTATCTGTCACAACACCTTCACGATAAACAGGATCACCACCTAGAGAAACGATTTTACGTGCAACAGCAGAACGTGCCATTGCAATAACTTCAACTGGGAGCGGGAAATCACGACCCAACTGATCGACCCATTTTGAATCATCTACGATACATACAAATTTTTTCGCAATAGAAGCTACAATTTTTTCACGCGTCAATGCAGCACCACCACCCTTGATCATATGCATATGACGATCAATTTCATCTGCACCATCCACATAAGCATCTAAACCGCCAACATGGTTCATATCGACTACTTCAATACCCAGTTTTTTCAAGCGTTGTGCTGTTGCTTCAGAACTCGCAACGGCTGCTTCAAGTTGTAATTCAGGCAAAAGTTCAATGAGGAAATTCACAGTACTGCCTGTACCTACGCCTAAAATCCCCCCTTTTGGTAAGTGTTTTAAAGCGGCTTGGGCTGCAGCTTGTTTTTTCTCGTCCTGGGTAGCATAAAGGCTCATGACATCTCTCTATAAATTTTCAGATTCTTTGCACATTTTGCATAATTTTAAAACGCAAATGTACAGGGGTTTGTTACAATGAGCGCTCATTTTAAACTGTTAGATGGAAAATTAACATGCTGTCTCGTTTGGTTCGACAAATATTACAGGCAACGGTCTACGACGTTGCAATCGAAACTCCACTCGAAGCAGCGCCACGAATTAGTGAGAAGCTCAATAATAATATCCGCTTCAAACGTGAAGACTTACAGCCGGTCTTCTCTTTTAAGTTACGTGGGGCATACAACCGTATAAGTCAATTAACAAAATCTCAGCTTGAACGTGGCGTAATTACCGCTTCTGCAGGCAATCATGCACAAGGTGTAGCACTATCGGGTCAAAAGCTAGGTATTACTGCAATTATTGTCATGCCAAAAACCACGCCTGATATTAAAGTACAAGCGGTGAAACGTTTAGGTGGCCAGGTTGTATTACATGGCGATTCTTTTGATGTTGCGAATAAATATGCCATTCAACGTGCTGCTGATGAAGGTATGACCTTCATCCCACCTTATGATGATGAATTGGTCATGGCTGGACAAGGCACCATTGCCAATGAAATTTTACGCCAATGGCGTGATGTCGAATATGTATTCGTTGCAGTCGGCGGTGGCGGTTTAATCGCAGGTGTTGCAGCTTATTTGGGTGATGTTGCACCGCATGTCAAAGTTATTCCTGTGGAATATGATGAATCAGCGTGTTTAAAAGCTGCATTTGAAGCCAATAAGCGTGTGATTTTACCTTCAGTGGGCTTATTTGCCGATGGTACTGCCGTTGCTCAAATTGGTGAGAAACCATTTGAAGTGATTCAACTGCAAAAATCGGATAATTCAGGTCCGATCGTTGAGCGTGATGTCATCCTTGTGAATACCGATGAAATCTGTGCTGCCATTAAAGATACATATGATGAATGCCGTAGTATTGTCGAACCATCTGGTGCAATGGCTTTGGCAGGGATTAAAAAATACGTTGCCGAACATGGCGTAGAAAATAAAAATATGGTCTCCATTGTCTGTGGTGCAAACATGAACTTTGATCGTTTGCGTTATATTGCCGAACGTACAGAGTTGGGAGAGCGTAAAGAAGCCATTTTTGCTGTAACCATTCCTGAAGAAAAAGGCTCATTCCTTAACTTCTGTCGTGCTTTGCAAGGTCGTAACATTACAGAGTTCAACTACCGTGCAAGTAGCTCAAGTGCTGCACAAGTTTTTGTGGGCATTAGCTTAAAAGCTGGTGACAAAGAACGTCAAGATATCTACGACTTACTCAACACCAATTATGATATTGATGATTTGTCTGATGATGAAGTGGCAAAACTCCATATTCGCTACTTAGTTGGCGGACATGCAGATATTGAAAATGAACGTTTATTCCGTGTAGAGTTCCCTGAACGTCCGGGTGCATTACTGACGTTTTTAGAACGTCTTGGTCCTACACATAATATTACTTTGTTCCATTATCGTAATCATGGTGCAGCTGAAGGTCGTGTTTTAGTGGGTTTGGAAGCCGAAGATGCGCAGCAAAATCCTGATGGTTTAATTGAAACATTGGAAAGTATTACTTATCCTTATGAGGAAATTACCAACAACTTGGGCTACCAACGCTTTTTAAAATAAATATTTTAACTTCAATGAATTAAAACACAAATAGCCTGCCTGTCAGGCTATTTTTTCGACTACTATACTTTATTTTACACTTTTAATTAAAACTATGCTGAGTATACATACCTATTCATCTTCAAATAAAAAATTTATAGCAACTATATGATATTTTTTACTTTAAACATATTTAACAATTTTTATAAAACTTAAATACATAAAAGTATTTCTATTATTCTTTCTTTACATATTCTAAGTGACTTTTCTTGGTCTTACCGCTCTCAAACCTTACAAAAATTGTCACATATTCATCATTTATCGTCATTTTTAACCCAAACCCACCCACTCCGATTTATATACATAATTTAACCCTAAGTTCAAAACCATATTGATTATAATTAAGCCAAGCTTAAATAAGGGTGTGAATATGAAAAGTTGGAGAAATTTTTTAATCTTTCCATTGATTTTACTGCTCATTATCAATACTTTTTTTAGTTTGGTGAATATTTCTTATTCTACCAATTCTTGGTTAAGCATCACCGCTGTGGTCTTTCAATGCCTAAGCTTCATTATTGTACCATTTTCGATGTTACGCCTCGCACCAGCACATCCCTATATTACAACGACATGCTATATGAGTCTCTTATGGGCGCTGATGTATATTGCACGTATTTATCTAAACAATGAAACTTTTGCACAACAAGGTCTTTCATTAGTTTGGAGTGGTGTATTTTGGACCATTTCAGCAATGAGTATTTACTTCTTTTATATCGATCCACACTTTCAACATCATGTTATTGAGCATAATACACACACATCTAGAAACCAAAAGTTAAAGTCATAAAGTTATGTCATTACCCTTAAACTCATTTAATGCGAATAATAGTCAGGTTTATACAAATAATTTAGTAAACATAAATTAATAAATTTCAGCTGTTGAATGCGCGTGTAAAAAAGCAGGAATCAACCCTGTTAATGCAGCCCGAATACTTGCCCTCTCATTAATGAGTTGATGAGAACCCTCTTCAAGCATTAGAAGTGTTTGTAAACGGAATTTACGACGAATAAATTCAATATTATAGCGCCAATCTACGGTTTGATCTTGTGCACCTTGTGCAAGCCAAACTGGAATTCGACATGCGGGTCGAGCTTCCATTTCTTGCATCCATTTTGACATTGCTAAAATCCAATCCATACCCATCATTCGTGGTTGTAGAGGATCTTTTAAGCGCACAAAACGCAAAAACTCAGGATTATGATTATTACGGCGGAAATGACGAGGTACTTCACGTTTAATACGGCGGATAATACCTAAGCCAATCGAGTTATGCCACCATGCTGACTTCGCAGGACGAATCAAAGGTGATAACAATAAAACACGTTGCACAATCGGGTTTTCACGGCGCTGAGCATACTCAAGTAAATGGTGCATCCAAATTGCACCACCAGTACTTTGCCCAATGCCCAACCAAGGTTTAGGTAATTGATCTGCACTTTTTACATACTGATATACTGCATGTAAAACATCTTGATAATGATCAAAATTTTTAATATTGGCAGGTGAACCATCACTTAATCCATGCCCTGGCAAATCATAGGTTAGAACACTAAAACCTTGTTCTAACAACTCACGAATAATCGGTTGATAAATACCGCTATGCTCTAAATAACCATGCAGTAAACATACTGTACCTTTAATATTCTCAATCTGTGGCTTAAAAACCTGAACATGCAATTTAAATAGCGGCATTTGAATATAGCCCTGCCAATAATCGCATTCTAACTGATCAAAACCATATAAGCGGCTATATGCCTGCAATTCACGTGATGGATGATAAGAACGGTTTAAATTTAATGCTTCAAGTAAATGAGGTGTTTCGTCACGACTTGGTACGGGTAAATCAAGCTGTTTAAGCACAGTTGGATTTAAAAATGGCATATCTGACATTTATGGAACCTCCCTACAGCCACTTGAACCAAATAACATATCTCGAATGGTCGCCAACATTTCATAATTAGCACGGCGACTATGATCATAGTTTTGTTTAGCCGGTTGCCATTGGGTTAATGTCGTTGGCATCGGTGCTTCCACAGGAATAGTGGCAATTCCATTTAAGGCAAATAAGCGTCGTGTTCTTGGCATATGATAACGATCTGTAATTAATAACACAGTCGGTGCCCCCCCTTTTTTTTGTAATAATAATGAGCTAAAACGGGTATTTTCACAGGTATTCATACTACGATTTTCAAGTAATTTTGCTTTTATACCACGTTGTTCAAGCCAACGTTGCATATAGGGTGCTTCTACACCACTCAGTACAATAGGTAAACTAAATTGTTTTTCCAAGGCTAATGTGGTTTCCAATCTTAAGCGGGTATATTTATTAATCACGATATCTTTCTGATTATCGGCAAGGGTTAAACCTCCACCTAAAATCACAATGGCATAAGGTCGATTTGCTACATTATTGTCTTCCGAACCTTTTTCCGTCTCATTATTTTGAGTATTTAAATAAGCAATATCTTGATTGACTTGCTGATTCACTGCTTCTTGTTCAGCTTCAGTTTCAATTTTAACGTCATGTGATGTTAAATATTGCTCATATTCCTCCATCAGAGCTTTATTATCGGTATTATTCAGTGTAAGCAACTCAGCAATCGGGTCTTTTTGCTGTTCCAATTGAACAGCGCTCGCCTCTGATGCCGCTTGCTCTACAAGCGGTATAATGAGCGGAATGGATATTTGCTCTTTTTTATCTTTTTCTTCAGCTTGTTTCTTTTCACTGTCCTGACGAATTTCATTTTGCAATTGCTGATATCGTGCCTGCAGCACACTTAAATCTTGTGGATCTTTACTTTTTAATGCTGTTTCAACCAATTTTAAATAAACCTGACGTGCAACCCAAAGTCTAGAACCTGGCTCTAAAGTTTCATCGGTTGAAAGGCTTGCTTGTTGCTGACTTTTTGCTGCAACCTGATTAACTTCTACAGGAACAATTGCATTGAGCAATTTTACCATCATATTTGAATAAAATGGCGTGTAAAGGAAAACAATGAAACAGCCGAATAACACGAAAAATATCGAGAGAAAACGTACAAGTCGAATCATCCAATGCTGTTTCTGCATAGTTTTCAATTAACCCACATGTGGCTGAATTAAGCCCTGATCATTAAACATTACGGGTTCAGGTTCAAGTCGTACAGTAAATTTCTGCAACACGTCATGCTGCACTGCCCAATACGTTTCTTGGACATCGGTCAATGAAGCATTTGCATAATTCACTAGAACTAAGGCTTGTTGAGCAAACATCCCCACCTGACCAAGCTGTTTGCCCTTCCATCCCGTTTGATCAATCAACCAACCTGCAGCAACTTTGACCTGATTATTTTTTTGTGGGTAGTGCGGAATATTGGGAAACTTATCCAACAAAGGTGCAAACTCTTGCTGTGTAATGACTGGATTTTTAAAGAAACTTCCTGCATTTGGATAATCTTTCGGATCAGGCAGTTTACTTTGACGAATATAAATTACTTGCTGTTGCAAATTTTCAGGTGTTAAATCATTTTGCATTGCTGTTTTTAAATCGCCATAATCTATTTTCAAATTTGGCTGTTTGAGTAGTTTAAAAACAACATGAGTAATAATATAGCGATTCGGATCATCTTTAAAAATACTATGACGATAAGCAAAATTACAGTCTTGTGCCAAAATACTCGCTGTTTGATTTAAAACACGATCATACACTTCAACCGATTGAATAAAATCACCAACCTCTACGCCATAAGCACCAATATTTTGTACAGGTGCAGCCCCAACTAAACCTGGAATTAAGGCTAAATTTTGTAAGCCATAGATTTTTTGAGTCGTAGTCCATAGTACAAAATCATGCCAATTTTGCCCTGCACCAACACGAAGCGTTTGAGTATCTTGATCATCTGCCAATACATCAATACCCTGAATATTCATATGCATCACCAATGCGTGAATCTTTTCAGGCAATAACATATTGCTTCCACCTGATAGAATCAGAATATTCAACTGCTGTTCTTTTGCATAAGCAAGCGCCAGCTCAAGATCAGCCATTTCATTAATTTCAACATAATGTGAAGCAATTGAATTAAGGCTTAAAGTATTAAAAGGTTTGAGCTGAATTTGAGATTGAATATTCATCAAACTACTCCTTTAACTTCGGATTTTGCCTTTTGAAAGACTTCTAACCATGCTTGACTGCTCGACTCACACTGATCAAGTACACGCTCAAAATCACTTGCATCTCCATAATATGGGTCTGGCACAGCTTGTTTTGGGTAAATCGTGTCATGTTCACTCATTAGTGCAACTTCTGCACGAATTTTTTCCACTCCATATTCAGTCATTGCAGTTTTTTTTAAGCGTTGAATATTATTATAATTTTCTGAATCCATCGCTAAAATTAAATCAAAATCAAGAAAATCAGATATTAATAATTGTCTTGCTCGCAAGTTAGATAAATCATAACCACGCTTTAGCGCATGTTGTTGACTACGCAAATCAGGCGCTTTGCCTGGATGGTAATTACTTGTTCCAGCTGAGTCGATAATCACATTCAGTTGTCCACTGTCACAGTAATGTCTGAGCACCACTTCTGCAGTGGGTGAACGACAGATATTTCCAAGACATACACATAACACCTTATAGGGCGTTCTGAACGACATAACAACCTCAAAAATACATTTATTTTATAGATGCCTATGTTAAGTTATTTATAGGGTGAATCCTATAGAATCGTAAGACAATAATGTTTAATTTATGATGACAGATTAAGGAAAATACGTATGAACCAATTTCAGTTTCAGACCACGGCAAATATTATTTCTGGAATTGGCTCTATCCAACAACTAGCAACACTAATCAAAGATGCACAGTACAAAAAAATCCTACTTGTGACTGATCCCGGTATGTTACAGCATCAACTGCATGTCCCTATTTTAGATATTTTTCAAGATGTTTCAGTTGAATATGCAATTTATGCCGATGTCCAAGCCGACCCACCTGAACACATCATGCTCGAAGCCGTCTCTTTTGCTAAACAACATCAGGTCGATGCCATTATTGGTTTTGGGGGCGGAAGCTCACTGGATGTTGCCAAAGTAATTGCATTGTTAGCAGATCCTCGTCAAAACCAATCTATTCAAGATATCTATGGCGTAAATAATGCAAAAGCACCTCGTTTACCATTGATCTTAATTCCTACCACAGCAGGTACAGGTTCAGAAGTTACACCTATTTCGATTGTCACCACAGGTGAAACCACAAAAACAGGCATTGTTTCTCCAATTCTTTATGCCGATACTGCCATTTTGGATGCCACATTTACCACAGGCTTACCTGCACATATTACCGCTGCCACAGGTATAGATGCGATGGTGCATGCTATTGAGGCTTACACTTCTAAAATCAAAAAGAATTTTTATGCCGATATGCTGGCAAAACAAGCCTTAAAGCTACTCAACAAAAATCTCACACCCGTTTTAGTCAATGGACAAGATCTTGAAGCACGACAAAATATGCTTCTCGGTTCAATGCTTGCTGGGCAGGCTTTTGCCAATGCACCCGTTGGGGCTGTACATGCACTCGCCTATCCATTGGGTGGACATTTCCATCTTTCACATGGGCATACCAATGCATTGGTTTTACTTGAAGTCCTAAAGTTTAATGCACCCAATGCCAAACATTTATATGCGGAACTGATGCAATGGCTTGACCCATATAGCAAAGGCAGTATTGATGGTTTATGTGATTTATTTATTGATCACATTCAAAGGCATTTGGATGGCAGTGGACTCACATTAAAACTACGAGATTTAGGCGTTCCTGAACATATGCTCGAAACTCTCGCACACGATGCTATGTTGCAAACACGATTATTGCAAAATAATCCAAGAGAAATGACTTATGAACATGCATTGAAAATATATCAAGCCATTTACTAATGGCTGAAATGGAGTATTAAATGCTTCTCTTCTAATAGCATTCTTGCAAAAGTCAAAAACTGAACATTTTTCATTATTTAAATTTTAAGTTAAAAATTCCTTTCTCCTGAAAGAGAGAGAACTAGAATGAGGGGGATATAAATAAATATCTCTCCCGCCCCCTCTCCTAAAGGAACAGGGAACTCATATCTAAACTTTGAATATGTTCGATGAATAACTTATGCAAGAGATCCAATATTGACTGAATTAAGAATAAAACTCACATGAAACCAACCATCAAACAACGCCAAGATTATGCTTTCTTTTTACCCATCCAGACCCGTTGGGCAGACAATGATATTTATGGGCACGTCAATAATGTAACCTATTATAGTTACTTTGACACCGCAGCCAATTCCTTGCTGATTCAGCATGCAGGTTTTGACATTCACCATTCACCTAATATTGGTTTAGTGGTCAATTCTTCCTGTAATTTTATGCAAGAACTGACTTATCCAGAAATTATTGAGGTTGCAGTCGGTATTAGTAAATTGGGCAATAGTTCAGTTACTTACGATCTCGCCATTTTTAAACAGGGACAAGATCAAGCTGCGGCTCAAGGCAGTTTTGTGCATGTTTTTGTCGAACGTGAAACAAAAAAAAGCACCCCGATTTCGCCTGAAATGCGCAGTGCTCTAGAAAAATTTCTCGTCCAGGCCTAATGCAAGGACGTTTTCCTTTTAAGGTTTCAGTTGAATGTTTTGAATTTCACCATTGAAAGCATTCATTAAATTTTTAACCACCGATTCATCGTGCAACATTTCTGTCGCACGATCAAAGGCTCTGATTTTACGCTCGTTTTGTAGCTCAAAAGGTGTGGTTTCTTGGCTTTCACGATAAGTAAAACTCAAACGTGTATGTGACCACTGTTCATTCAATGCATTTTCAAGGGTGTGCTGAAACTGTACTAATAAGTTCTCGTACTGCTGCGGAATAGAAAATGTAGACTGACCATTAATCTGTCCTGTCATCACACCATGTTGCGCAAGCTCTTGTACCGCAGGTGATAATTGACTATTGCGGAACCAATATTCCCACTTCCTAACATCCCACTCGCCTTCTAGATTTTGCGGTGTCAGTTGTAAAATTTGTTGTGGCGTTTGCGTTGAACCTGTCAATTGAACAGCTATTGATGGTGCAACGGTACTATTTTGTGAACTAGAATTAGGTATTATTCTGTCATTAGATTCTTGTTCAATATTTACATCTTGTGCTGCCTGCTCAGTTTCAGGTGCAAGGAAGAAAATATCTTCTGTATCTACAGTCGAGTGTACATTTTGAGGTGTACTTGTTGAAATTGTATTGCCACCAAAAAGTGTTAAATCAGGTATTTCTTGTATCTCTATTGATTCTGTTGAAAGCTCATTTTGCTGAGCGACAGGTTCTAAATCAGCAGTAGATGTTTCTATAGCTGTCTGTATATCGACCTTTTCAACTATTTGTGTCTGTGCTTCAACTAACTCCATAGTTTCAGTCAATACGGTATTGGCATTTTTCGGTGAAGACACAACTTCATCTAAAGGTTGACTAAAAGCTTCATCCACACGATGTAAACTCGGATTTCCTTCCAATTCTTCTATTGTTGATGGTTGAGTCTGTTGCTCTACAGGCGCTTCGATCTGCTGTGTATGTTGTGGTTGTGAAGTCGCTTGTGAATGATTTTGCTCAATCACCTGTGTTTGCACAGATTGATTGGTGCTTACTGTTATTTCATTGGCTTGTAACGGTCTAAATGCAAGTAAACGCAACACCGTCATTTCAAAACCTTGCTCTTGCGTCACGGAAATTTGTAAGTCAGCACGACCTTTACATGCAATTTGATAATACAACTGCAAATCTTGTGCGGAAACAACTTGCGCCAATTGAGTAATTTTTTGATTGATTTCAGCGCTATATTTTAAGCTTAAATCAGGTAGATATTGCAGGAGTGCCAATTCATGCAAGGTCGAAATCAATTGATCAAGCACCAAAGAAACATCTAAGGCTTGCTGACGGAACTGACGCAACAATTGGCTCATGCGTTCACGCTGATTTTGATGAATCGCCAAAATCAAATCATAAATAATCGTACGATCAATCAACCCTAACATTTCTTTGACATCTTGATGATGTACTTCGCCTTGACCATAGGCAATCGCTTGATCGGTCAGTGATAAGGCATCACGCAATGAACCTTGTGCAGATTCAGCAATTTGCCAAATGGCATCAGACTCAGCTGCAATCTCTTCTTTGCCCAAAATATCGCTTAAATGATGAGTGATTTCATCGACAGCCAAAGGACGCAAGGTAAATTGCAAACAACGTGAAATTACAGTAATCGGTAATTTTTGCGGATCAGTTGTAGCGAATAAAAATTTAACGTGCTCAGGTGGTTCTTCTAGCGTTTTCAATAAGGCATTAAATGAATGTGTCGACAACATATGTACTTCATCAATCAGATAAACCTTGAAACGCCCTTGTGTCGGTGCGTAAGGTACATTATCGAGTAATTCACGTGTATCTTCTACTTTAGTACGTGATGCTGCATCAATCTCGATCAGATCAATAAAACGCCCTTCGTTCACAGCTTTACATGTTGCACAAACTTCACACGGCGTTGATGTCACACCTGTTTCGCAATTCAGACATTTTGCCAAAATACGGGCAATCGTGGTTTTTCCGACACCACGTGTTCCTGTAAACAAATACGCATGGTGTAAACGACCTCGGTCTAACGCACTCGTCAAAGCACGGGAAACATGATTTTGCCCGACAAGTTCATTAAAATTACGTGGACGATATTTACGTGCAAGTACCTGATACATGAAAACTCCTGATTTCAAAGCTAAGGATACTGTGTTTTTAACGATTAGTGAACGCACTTATTGAAGTGATCATTTTGATCTGTGATTATTCGACCATTTTCACTCAATTTATAACACCAATAATGCATGGAGCATTTACATTTTTTACACATAGTCACGATAGCTTAGATTGACTTTTTGCAACGAAATACATTTAAATAATTAGATTGTTGCACAAATGGAATGCTTTTATGCTCTCGGATTTAGATGATTTTTATTGTTTTTCCCTTGTTGTTGAACATGGCGGATTTAGTGCAGCCGAACGTGCAACAGATATCCCTAAATCAAAACTCAGCAGACGTGTCTATAATCTCGAAGAAAATTTAGGTGTCAGACTGATTCAACGAAGTTCACGCCATTTTGCAGTGACCGATATTGGAATGAATATTTTCCGTCATGCCCAAGTGATGGTTAATGCTGCACGTTCAGCGCATGACTTAGTCGATCATTTGAGTGAAGAACCCCGTGGCGTCATTAAAGTCAGCATTCCAGTCAGCATTGCACAAAATGAAATGTCAAAATTACTACCTGACTTTATGAAAATGTATCCTGAAATCAAAATACAATTTCTTGTCAGTAACCGCCGTGTTGAAGTAATCAATGAAGGCTTTGATGTTGCTTTACGTGTGCGTGCAAATTTAGATGATGATCCTAATTTAGTCATTCGCAAGTTTGAAAACATTGAGCAACATCTGTTTGCAAGCCAAGCCTATTTAAATGAATACGGTATGCTTAAACAACCTGAAGAATTAGCTGAACATCGGATTCTCAGTATGGTTGAAGAACATTTAGACCAACAATTATCTCTGCACGATAAAGATAATCAGCAGAAAAAAGTCAAAATCAATCCCATTGTGATGGGTTCAGATTTAATTATGATAGCCAAACTTGCAAGCCAAAATTGTGGTATTGCACTTTTACCCGATACAGTTGCCGAAGACTTTATTCGTACTGGTAAACTCGTTCGTGTTCTTCCTGAATGGAAAGCCTCACATGGTATTCTCCATGCAGTTTATCCATCACGCCGTGGACAACTCCCTGCTGTGCGGGTGTTTATTGACTATTTAGTTGAGCATTTGACCAAACGCTAAATTTGTCCAAGTCGTATACATTTATATTAAATCCTTGATCGCAAATATTTGCAGTCAAATTAAAGAAATTGACTGCATTTTTTGATACCATCGCTACTGCTTTGTCTCAGTATGTATCTAAATTTTTATGACTTCAGTTTATCAGCAACAGCTTGATGCCAAAATCGACCGTATCCGTAATCAATTCAGTGCGTTCAATCCACCTACATTAGAGGTATTTGAATCTCCTGAACAACATTTCCGTATGCGTGCCGAATTCCGCATTTGGCATACTGATGATGACATGTTTTATGCCATGTTCGAGCGCAGTGAAGATAATCAGCAAAAAACTGTGGTGCGTATTGATGAATTCCCCATTGCAGATCAAAGCATTAACTCCTTAATGCCAATTTTATTGGCTGAACTGAAAGCCAACCCAGTTTTATCTAAAAAATTATTTGAAGTACATTTCCTTGCGACACTCAAAGGTGAAATGTTGGTGTCTTTGGTTTATCGTGCGCCACTCACTGATGAATGGGATACTTTAGCCAAGCAGTTGGCAGAACAACTTAATGTTAAAATCATTGGTCGTAGCCGTGGTGTTAAACGTGTTTTAACTGAAGAATATATAGTTGAAGAACTTCAAGTTTTTGACCGTACTTTCCAATATCAACAAATTGAAAGCAGTTTCACACAACCGAATGCGCAAGTGTGCCAAAAAATGTTGCAATGGGCATGTACAGCTGCTGAAGGTTCAAGCAAAGATCTACTTGAATTATACTGTGGCAATGGTAATTTCACCCTACCTATGTCTTTAAAATTCAACCGCGTATTCGCAACTGAATTGGCTAAATCATCAGTTTATGCAGCACAGTGGAATATTGAAAAAAATAACATTGATAATATTCAAGTTGCACGCTTATCTGCGGAAGAATTTACCCAAGCTTATAATGCAGAACGTGAATTCCGCCGTTTACAAGAAGCTAATATTGATATTCAAAGTTATGATTTTGATACTGTTTTTGTCGATCCACCACGTGCGGGTATTGATGATGACACCTTAAAATTATTGCAAGGCTTTGAACGTATTATCTATATCTCATGTAACCCAAATACTTTACATGACAACTTAAAAACATTAGCGCAAACTCATAAAATCAGTAAATTTGCCATGTTTGATCAATTTCCATATACGCATCATGTTGAATCAGGTGTATTACTCGAAAAGATTTAAACAATTTATTTCAAAATCAAATCATGAAAAAAAGGTGTTGTTTCTATAGCACCTTTTTTCTTATATTTATTTCATTGATAATTATCATTATAAATTAAATATTACAAAACTCCTGTCAACTTTCATTCTTTTGTCACAATTATTCCATCATTTTTACGTTCAATTTATGACGGATGGTTCAGTTACAAACTTGCATTTATATTTAAACTCGCTATATTTCAAATCATGTTAGGTTGCGAATGAATGCTCTATGAGTTTTTGGCATACGTTGTTCTCTCCAAATGAACAACAAAATGAACATAAGAATCAAGTTGCTTGTATTGAAAATGATTGTTCATGTAAAACAAATGATCAGCTGTTATCTCTGTTAACCCAAGCCACCGATGAAGATGTCATTGCTGGAATTAAAAAAGTTTTAGTCTCTCGAGGCTATAGCAAAAAAGAGTTAAATCAACTACAGCATCCACCGATTCAATAGTCATGGATGACAACAGTCGATGAAAAAAGGCATTCAGTTTACTGAATGCCTTTTTTATAACAGAAATAATCAAGTAAATGCATTTTCAATAGACAATACTTCAATCAGCAAAAAATACCGATACACGACATTAAAATCTAAAAACAATTCTATGACCGATGCGCCCCCCATTAAATGGTCAATCTCCCCCTTTCGTATGATGATTAAAAATGATTCACTTTGTTTTATAAGATTTTTTTCAAATTTCTTAAAAGATATTAAAACTAAGAAGATATAAGTTTCTGCATAACAACAGCATGATACAAGGAAGAACATCATGAAAATAAAACCACTACTACTCGGTATGCTCTATATCATGCCCGTAATGTACAGCGCGACAAGCCACGCATCTGCTATGGATCAATCGGGTCAGTCTATTTTGGCTTTTCTTGAAGATAAAAATTATTTTGAAGCAAATATTACAGTCGCTGATCCTGATGTTTCAGGGAAGGTCCGCAGTAATCGCCCAGATTTGGTCAATAGCACCGACCTCAACACAGGTGATATGGCAGAGTCATTTCAGTATTACAATGCTGCCTTAAAATTACAAATTGCACCACAAGTTTCATTTGGTCTGATTTACGATCAGCCTTTTGGTGCAGATGCTGCCTATCCCTTACGTAGTAACAATACTTTGTCCGATAATGAAATAACGATGCAAGGTACATCTGCTGATGTCGATAGCCAAAATATCAGTATGCTTTTTGGTTTCCAACCCCACCCATCTTTTAACCTCTATGCAGGTGGTGTATACCAAACAGTAAAGGGAAAAGTTTCTCTTCGGGGTAACTCAATGAGTATCTTTAACGGTTATGATGCTAGTTTTAAAGAAGATAGCTCTGTTGGTTGGTTAGCAGGTATGGCTTATCAAAGCCCCGAGATTGCACTCAAAGCAGCAGTTACCTATCGTTCTGGAATCAAACATCAACTTGATGCCAATGAAACCATTTTTGGACAACCTCTTAAGTTAACGGGTTTATCCACCACTGATATTACTACCCCTCAATCGGTCAATATCGACTTTCAAACAGGAATTTTTAAAGACACTATTGCCTACTTAAATGCACGTTGGGTCAATTGGAAAGATTTCACCATTCGTCCAACACAGTTTGGTGCTCTTAGCGAGCTTGCAACAACTGAAATGAGTCAAGGCACTTATACAGGCGGTTTTAATTTAGACGATCACCAAAAAGATCAATGGAACGCAACACTTGGTATCGGTCATCAATTTACTGAGAAATGGAGTGCATCCACTGATGTGAGCTGGGATTCAGGAACAGGAAATCCGTCTAGTGTGCTGAATCCAACTGAGGGCGGTTGGGGTGTGGGCTTAGGCATACAATATAACCCCGCACCAAACTACTTTATAGCAGGTGGCATAAAATATTTTTGGATTGGTGATGCTGTTGCACAAGATGGTACGTATCACATACCTGTAGCAGGTGCTGCTGAAATGGCTGAACATGCGGATTTTAATAAGAATAACGCAATGGGGTATGGCTTAAAAATTGGCTATCGCTTTTAAGGCTAATGACATTTTCACTTTTCTATAAAAAGAAATATTCAAAAAATTGTTTAATCAAAACAATATGGGCAGCTCACTGAATTACTCATATTGTTTCCGATGAAATTCAATTTTTTTATCAAATTCATAAAAATAGCTAAAATCTTCTGTTATGATCGACGCATACATTGAACGAACTTATCTCAATAATAAAATCAAAGATTTAAATGAAATAAACACTAAAGACAAGGAAAATTAAATGAAAAAGTCTGCCGTTATACTACTTACAGGCTTAAGTATTCTACTGACAGCCTGTAGTAAAATGCCTAAAGAATGTGAACAATCTTGGGAGCATATTGCTGATATAGCAAAAAAAAGTGGTATTCCAGATGATGCCATTGAAACACAAAAGAAAGAATTTGAACGTAATGTTCAAGAGATGCCAAAAGATAAAGCCATTGAAGTATGTAATGCTCAAAATTCTATTTTTGGTTTGGTTAAATAATTTAAGATACCTAATTTAGGCATGTATTTAGATACTATTCGATACATGCCTAAATTCCTCACTACTCACTAAAATAAATCACCAATCCATGACTGTTATGATTATCCCTAATATTGTCGCAACAATTTTTCTTCATCTTTTCAATTTAACACTAATATTTAGCCATATTTTAGCCTATTGAACCCTCATAAAAATTAAGTCAATTAAGTACTATTTTATAAATTTTCAATCTTCATACTTTCACCTGACTTTATCACGGCTTTCATGTAAAATCATGGGCAATTTTTATAGAACACTTTGTGAGTTTTTCATGGGTTTTAATTGCGGTATTGTCGGCTTGCCGAACGTTGGTAAATCTACTCTTTTCAATGCATTGACTAAAGCTGCTATTGCTGCAGAAAACTTCCCATTCTGTACGATTGAACCTAATACAGGCATTGTACCTGTACCTGACCAACGTCTGGACAAACTTACTGCCATTGTAAAACCACAAAAAGTTATTCCAACAGCAATGGAATTTGTTGATATTGCAGGTTTAGTTGCAGGAGC
Source organism: Acinetobacter sp. TY1 (assembly GCF_048551395.1). NCBI lineage: Bacteria > Pseudomonadati > Pseudomonadota > Gammaproteobacteria > Moraxellales > Moraxellaceae > Acinetobacter > Acinetobacter sp. TY1. The sequence goes on along the minus strand of NZ_JBLYZK010000008.1, from coordinate 110,963 downwards.
ATCTAAAGGTGAAGGCTTGGGTAACCAATTCCTTGCAAACATCCGTGAAACTGATGCGATTGCGCACGTAGTTCGTTGTTTCGAAGATGAAAATGTCATTCACGTCAATGGTAAAATTGATCCCTTAGATGACATTGCAACTATCAATACAGAACTTGCACTTGCCGATTTAGACACAATTACTAAAGCTATTACACGCTTAGCAAAATCTGCAAAAGGTGGCGATAAAGATGCCATTGCAACCAAAGCTGTTTTAGAAAAAATCTTACCTTTACTTGAAGAAGGTAAACCTGCTCGTGCAGCTGATTTAGATGATGATGAACGTAAATCGGTACGTGGTTTTGGTTTAATGACTTTAAAACCAACCATGTACATTGCCAACGTAGCCGAAGATGGTTTTGAAAACAATCCACACTTGGATGCTGTTAAAAAATTAGCGGCTGAAGAAAATGCAATTGTTGTTCCACTTTGCAACCAAATTGAAGCTGAAATTTCATTGCTTGAAGATGAAGACCGTGCCGAATTCCTTGATGCTTTAGGCATGGAAGAACCTGGTCTAAACGTCGTAATCCGTGCAGGTTATAGCCTTCTTGGTCTTCAAACTTATTTTACAGCAGGCGTCCAAGAAGTCCGTGCTTGGACAGTTAAAGTCGGTGCAACTGCGCCACAGGCAGCAGGTGTAATTCACACTGACTTTGAAAAAGGCTTTATCCGTGCTGAATGTATTGCCTATGATGACTTCATTCAATACAACGGTGAAGCAGGTGCAAAAGAAGCTGGTAAATGGCGTTTAGAAGGTAAAACTTACATCGTTCAAGACGGTGATGTTCTACACTTCCGTTTTAACGTATAAGCCTTCTTAAACACCGTTTAGATACGATAAAAAATGCCCTGATTCTTCAGGGCATTTTTTTAGGTAATGATCTTCTATAATCGTGGATTTAAAAAAGATTGTTATACGCTTTGGTATTCCCTTGGCTCGGATTATCAATTGCATCTTTACACTGTGCTTTATCACGTTCATATTCTTGTTGTTTTTGCACAAGTGAACCATCTTTTTGCAATGTTGAACGTGCAAAATTATCAAGAGATGTTAAGGCTTTACGACATAAAGCATATTTCCCCTCTGTCACTGAATCTGTCATTTTTACATTAATGCGCCAATCTGTACTAAGCTTACGAATAGGTTTACGGACATTTTCTTCAATTAAATTCAATTGCTTACGATAGACAAAGGGTTCAACCTGATTAATCAATTTCCATGCTTCTTTAGCATAAGTCGTTGCATCATTGGTCAGTTTCGGTGCAGTTTTAATTTCAACCTGCTGTTTTGGTTGTTCAGATGATTGACCACAACCTTGCAGTAAAAATATTATTGAAATTAAGCCCATCATCAAGATGGACGGTAACTTAATCACAGACATATATGCGCCTAATGGATGAAAACGATTCGCTAATATGCTAATAAATTCGGGTACAATACTCAACTTCATTTTATCCTTTGATCAATTCTTCATGGTGTACCGTGTCTGAGCACAAAACTCCTCCAGTCGATCCTGCTGGTTTTTGGCAAGGCGCTAAAGATAGTCAAGCCATTATCTTTACTTACCTCCCAGTGTCATTTGCCTTTGGCGTATCTGCAACCCAATTTGGTTTTAGTGCTTGGGAAGCTCTATTTTTATCCTGTTCTATGTATGCTGGTGCAAGTCAATTTCTTGTTGTTGCATTACTTGGCAGTGGAACCTCCATTTGGATGACCGCTTTAACTGTCATCGCTTTAGATATTCGACATGTTCTATATGGCCCTGCTCTACAAAATCTCATTCAAGATCGTTTGAATATGAAAAAAACTGCAGTTTGGGCGTGGGGCTTGACCGATGAAGTGTTTGCAGCAGGCATGATTAAACTGTCACAACGTCGTCAGGAATGGTCTGAATCTTGGATGTTAGGTTTAAGTTTATTTAGTTGGCTTTCATGGGCATTAGGCTCATTTTTAGGTGGTTTATTTGCCGATCAGGTCAGTAATATGCCTCAATTTTTACAGGCCGCACTCGACTTTTTACTTCCTGCACTGTTTTTGAGTTTCTTACTTGCAGCCTTTGAAAAGAAACATACTTTTGTCGTTGCTGTATGTCTTATTGTTTCTGCTCTTGCGTGTTATTTCATCAATATGTCTGCCGCTATTTTTATTGGTATTACATCGGGAATTTTAGCAGGCTTATTTAAACATTATGTTTTAAAGCAACATAATGAGGTTAATATCTAATGGATTTACAGATTATTTTAGTCGGTATTTTGGTGGGTATTGCCAACTTTGCATCGCGTTTTGGCCCCTTTTACGTGATTCAAAACAGTCAAAAAACTTCTCAGAATCGTGGCTCAACTTGGCTCAAAATTGCATTAGGTAGTATAGGAATTTCAGCAATTAGTTCTATGCTCATTGTCGCAACACTGCCACCACTCATTGAAACACCGAATAAAAGTTTTGCCATGTTGGTCGGTTTTGTTGTACTGATAGGGTTATATTTTAAATTTAAACGGATTGTTTTGGCGACATTAACGGCAGCTTTGGCATATGGCTTGGTTTATACTTATTTACCTCTTTAAATGATGATATGCCAATAAAATCGTAAAACTAAATAAACAATAATAGGCTAAATATCCAATAGTTTTTAGCCTATATTTTTCCGATTTATAAAATAATAAGTTAAATCAAATGATTAATTAACATTCATAAATATTTACTTATGAATGATGTTGTAACTCAAAGTCAGATTCATAACCATTGGTTGTCTAACAAAATCTATTATTTTATGTGAATCTGCCCTTAACACAGCGATCAGTTCTGCTATGCTTAAAGCCCCTAGAAATCAGGCATGGAAGAATAACATGAGCGTCACTTTGGGTACTCCACTTCAATCATCAGCATTTAAAGTTCTACTTCTTGGCTCTGGTGAGCTTGGTAAAGAAGTGGTCATTTCACTACAACGACTTGGTGTGGAAGTCCATGCTGCTGACCGCTATGAAAATGCCCCTGCCATGCAAGTTGCTCATTTTTCTTATGCCTTAAATATGGCAGATCCTACAGAACTCAAAGCACTGATTGAAAAAGTAAAACCTAATCTTATTGTTCCTGAAATTGAAGCAATTGCAACCGAAGTTCTTATTGAGATTGAACAACAAAATATTGCAACTGTTATTCCTTCTGCAAAAGCGGTCAACTTGACCATGAACCGTGAAGGCATTCGTCGTTTGGCTGCAGAAGAGCTTGGTTTACCGACCTCAGCTTATCGTTTTGCAGATTCATTAGAAAGTTTCCGTGCTGCGTGTGATGACATTGGTTATCCAAATTTTGTTAAACCCGTGATGTCATCTTCAGGCAAAGGACAATCTCGTGTTAAAGAATATGCCGAAGTTGATGCAGCTTGGGAATATGCGCAAACAGGTGGCCGTGTCAATCAAGGTACAGTCATTGTTGAATCGCAAATTGATTTTGATTTTGAAATTACCTTACTCACAGTTCGCGCTAAAAACGCACACACGGGTGATATTGAAACCCATTTCTGTGATGCCATTGGACACCGTCAAAATGCTGGTGATTATGTTGAAAGCTGGCAACCACAACCGATGAGCGATGCTGCACTGACTGAAGCCAAACGGATTGCCAATAAAGTCACTGTTGCACTTGGTGGTTGTGGCATCTTTGGTGTTGAACTGTTTGTCAAAGGCGATAAAGTATGGTTTAGTGAAGTTTCACCACGCCCACATGATACGGGACTTGTGACACTTGCATCTCAATTTCAGAGTGAATTTGAACTACATGCTCGTGCCATTTTAGGTTTACCAGTCAATACTGAGCGTCATAGTATCGCAGCAAGTGCCGTAATCTATGCTGGTGTGGATGCAAGTAATTTGTCTTACAGTGGTCTAAATCTTGCTTTAAAAAATCCTGCGACCGATTTACGTTTATTCGGTAAACCCGAAGGATTTAAACGTCGTCGTATGGGCGTAGCAACTGCGCGTGCAGAAACCATAGAACAGGCACGTCAACTAGCTCAGGAAGCAGCCGATGCTGTCACTGTCAACTTGAACAACTAATTGATAAATTTGCGGACAATTTTTTCATGATCGATACTATTCCACTGTTATCCTGCGTTGCAGACATTCACGATATCAAAGCCATTAACCAATGGCGCACAGATGTCGAAAAGCAATTACAGGAAAGCTTTGAGTCGGGTCACTCTATTCGAGAAATTGTCCGTAGCCGTTCAGACATTATTGATGAAGCACTGATTTTTTTGTGGAATCATGCTGAACTTGATCAAACTGACTTAAGCCTCTTTGCAGTCGGTGGTTATGGTCGTCGGGAAATGTTGCCTTATTCTGATGTCGATATCATGGTCTTATCGGAAGATGAACTCACACCTGAACAAGAAGAACAAGTCACTGCCTTTATTGCGTCACTTTGGGATGTTGGTAATTTTAAACCAGGAATTAGTGTACGTACCATTAAGAGTTGTTTTGAACAAGCCACCAATGATTTAACGGTTGCTACGGCATTAATTGAAGCACGAACAATTATTGGCAATCCGCACCTTGCCAAATGGCCACGTCGTATTGTGTCGCAAACATGGACAGATAAAACCTTCTTTGATGCAAAAATAGCTGAACAAGCGCATCGCTATGCGCAGCATAACCATACCGAAAGTAATTTAGAACCTGACATTAAAAATGCACCCGGCGGTATTCGAGATATCAACCAAATTGGTTGGATTGCAAAACGTCATTTCCGAGTCAATCGTATTTATGACTTGGTGCATTTGGGTTTTATTTCTGAATTTGAATTGCGTGTTTTAGAAGAAGCTGAAAACTTTTTATGGGAAATTCGCCACCATTTGCATCGCATTACAAAACGTGACGAAAACCGTTTATTATTTGATTATCAACGTGAAATTGCAGCAAAATTTGGATATACCCGCACTGAAGATCAACATCCAAATTATCCTATTGAACAATTTATGAAGTGTTACTATCGTACTGCACAGTCGGTTTCGACACTCAATGAAATGTTATTGGCGTATTTTAATGAGTCCGTCATTACCCCTCGCCTTCCTAATTATGAACGTAAAATTGAAAACATCAATGAGCGCTTCAAAGTTGTCGATGGCAAACTTGCCGTACAACATCATAAAGTTTTTTCAGAAAAACCAAGTGCGATTTTAGAAATTTTCTATTTGCTTGCTAATACACCGAATGTGGAAGGTATACGCGCCCGTACTTTACGTTTACTGATTTTAGCCGCTAAACGCATTGATATTAATTACCGTAATCATCCTGACAATCAGGCATTGTTTATGGCAATTTTACGTTCCCCACAGCGTCTATATGAAACATTAGTCGCCATGAAACGCTATAGCGTTTTGGGTAATTATATTCCCGCATTCGGTCAAATTATGGGACTCATGCAATATGATCTATTCCATATTTATACCGTTGATGCACATACATTGCTTTTATTGCGCAATTTAAGTCGCTTCAAAGAACCTGAATTTGCTAAAGATTATCCTGTAGTCAGTTCTGTGTATCAGCGTTTACAACGTCGTGATTTAGTCCTTCTAGCTGCACTATTCCATGATATTGCCAAAGGTCGTGGTGGAGATCATAGTGAACTCGGAGCTGCCGATGCCATTGAATTTTGTCGTGCACATGGTTTGACTGAACGTGAATGTAATCTTGTCGCATGGCTCATTCAAAATCATTTACTGATGTCCATAACTGCACAGAAAAAAGATATATCAGACCCTGATGTGGTAAAAACATTTGCTGAAAAATTAGGTGATATGGAGCATCTCGATCATCTATATACGCTGACAGTTGCTGACATTAATGCCACCAATCCAAAGTTATGGAATACATGGCGTTCTTCACTGATGCGTCAACTGTATACGCATGCACGTGACATCATCCGTTCAGGTTTAGATCGTCCTGTGGATTATCAAATGCTGATTGAAGATACTAAATTTGCAGCAAGTGAAAGTTTAGTGAATGAATTTTCATTTGATCAAGTCCAAAGTGTGTGGAAAGAACTCGGTGATGAGTACTTCATTAAAGAATCTGCCGATGAAATTGCATGGCACACACGCGCCATTTTACAACACGGTGATAATCCTGCACCTTTAGTGCTCATGCGTGCGCACCGAAAAGCAGCACAAGATGCCGTTCAACTATTCATTTATACCCGTGACCAACCCAATTTATTTGCAACCACTGTCGCTGTACTCGACAAAATGAATCTTGATGTTCAAGATGCACGTATTATTACTGCAAGTACGTCATTTAGCCTAGACACCTATGTGGTTCTTGATCGTTTTGGCACTTTACTGACCGATCCTGATCGTGAATTAACCGTTAAAGAAGCACTCGTCAAGGCATTGAGTAATTCCGATGTTTATCCGGGCTTAATGCAACGACGTATACCCCGTCAGCTACGTCACTTCGAAATCGAAAATACAGTTGATGTCACGCTCAACGAAGTATTACAACAAAATATGGTCGAAATTTCTACGCTTGACCAACCCGGTTTACTTGCAAAAATAGGCGGGATCTTTATGATGCAAGGGCTTGATATTCATTCTGCACGTATTGCGACACTCGGAGAAAAAGCCGAAGATATTTTCTTTGTGACCAAAAAAGATGGCATACCACTTAATGCAGAAGAAGCACAAATTTTTGCTGAGCAACTAAAGTCTGCACTCGATGAAGCATCGAGTCAGGTCTTTAGTCAGCACTAAGACTTTGGCTTGAATATTCAAGCTAAATAAAATGACTTAAGTATTGTTCATAAAAAAGCGAGTCAATTAAAATGCCTCGCTTTAATTTTCTAAACTTTATATCAAGGCACTTTTATTGATTCCGACACTTGTATTCATTCCAATGTAACTTGCCATCAAACTTCACGCTATCAATGCCTATCCAACCATTTGATTCGTTGCATCCTTAACCATCTTCATACCAAGATAGACCGCAGAATATAGGGTTATGAAATGGATATCGTTTAAGGTTTTAATAAATATCAGGTTTAAATTTTTTTAGAATCAGGTGATTGGAATTCACGAGACCAAGTCGCATTACTAATTATAGGAATAATAATCAATACCTAAAATCCTATACGACCTCATCCAATCTCTATCCACATCTATTTCTCTGTGTCAATTGATTCCAATTGCACTGAAAAATACTTAAAATGCCAACAATTGTTAAAACATTAACGCATTGATATACAATTCAACAGAGTATGGCGTGAGTAAGGATTATTAAGTATATGGCATTATTTGCAGTCATTGGTTTAGGTAGTTTCGGGGAAGCGGTTGCACTCGAACTCACAAACTTAAATCACGATGTCATCGGAATTGATACACTCAAAAAAAATGTAGAAAATATTGCCGATAGAATCAGTCATGCCGTCATTGCTGATGCAACTGATGAGCACGTGCTGGACGAACTGAATATCAAAAATTGTGATGCCGTTGTGGTCGCGATTGGTGAGGACATTGAAGCAAGTATTTTATGTGTATTACATTTAAAAAATCTTGGTATTGAAAAGATTTTTGTAAAAGCCAAATCAAAATCTCATCACATGATTTTATCGCATTTAGGTATTACTAAAATTATTCATCCTGAAGAAGATATGGGAATCCGTATTGCGCAGAACCTGAGTTATCCGATGGTTCGACGCTATATGGCGCTCAACAATGAACACTATATTGTGAAAATTGAAATTGGAATCAATTTACAAGGTGCTCAATTTGCAACACTAATGGAAGAAGCTGACGGACTTAAAACATTATTATTACAACGTGGCTCGCATGTACTATATGAAATTGCACCAGGAACAATTTTGCAGGAAAAAGATATTCTGATTATTGAAGGGCCTGTCGAAATGCTCCGTAAACTCTCCACACGTTTCCTGTAAATAAGGAAGACTATGAGATTATCTAAACATGAGTTGATCGATAAAAAACAAAACCGCATCAATCTCAGCCCACCAAGTCTACTTGCATTCGGCTTTTTAAGTTTTATCATTGTTGGAACAATTTTACTCAAATTGCCTTTTGCCAATCATGGCGATGTCGATTGGATGGAAGCCCTTTTTACAGCGACTTCTGCAACGACAATTACAGGCTTGTCAGTAGTCAATGTAGGTGATGCTTATACCTTGTTTGGCAAAATTATCATCATGCTACTCATTCAATGCGGTGGCTTAGGTTTTATGACTTTTGCCATTTTAGCAGCACTTAGTTTGTCGCCTAAAGTGGGCTTAAAACAACAAATTATGGCGCAAGAAACCATTGGGCAGACAAGTCTTGCTCGAGCAACCTTCACTGCAAAAGGCGTACTCATCTATTCTTTATTTTTTGAAGGCGTAGGGACGATTATTCTCACCATGGCATGGATGGAACATTATGATTTTAAGCATGCTTTCTTCTATGCCTTGTTTTACAGTATTTCAGCTTTTAATAATGGTGGATTTTCCCTTTTCCCCAATAGCTTGATGAGCTTCTCCGATCAATATATGGTCACATTTACCATCAGTATGCTTTATATGGTGGGTGGTTTAGGCTTTCTTGTCCTCATGGATATTAAGCGTGCTAAACGATGGAAAACGCTTTCCACCAACAGTAAACTCATTTTATCGACCATTGCAGGACTTAATCTCTTTGCATTTATCACCATTTGGGCTCTTGAAGCAGGAAATCCACTGACGCTTGCTCCAATGTCGATTGGCGACCAAGCTTTAAATGCATGGTTCCATGCCACAGTACCACGCTCTTCAGGTTTTAACAGTCTAGAAGTCAGTAGCATGACCGATGCTTCAACGCTCGTTACCATGATGCTGATGTTTATTGGTGGTGGTTCACTCAGTACCGCAGGTGGGATTAAAGTCGGTACATTTATTATTATGGTACTCAGCGTAATCACCTTTTTAAGGCGTTCAGATGAGTTAACTGTCTTTAAGCACAGTATTCCCCATCATACAACCTTTAAAGCCTTAGCGGTAATTGCCATTACGTCTACACTTATTTTGATTGGCTTTTTTACTCTACTCATTCTTGAACCCAATAAACGTTTTTTAGACCTATTGTTTGAGGCTGTTTCCGCTGCCTGTACTGTTGGTTTATCTCGTGGTGTGACCGAAGATTTAGGGCATGCCAGTCAATTTGCCTTAATCCTACTCATGTTTGCAGGACGACTTGGACCGCTTACCCTCGCCTATCTAATTGCAACACCGAAAAAGAGTCGAGTCAGCCATCCTTCGACAGAAATTCAGATTGGTTAATCATCTAACTATTCACCTAATCAAAATTAAAGATATAAAAATACCGCTACAAGACTTTTTCTTATAGCGGTATTTTTATGCAATATAATTCAGATTAATAAGCATTCATCAAAGAAACACCCAACCCGACATAAGTCGCACGATGGTTATAATCAATTAGACTTTCACCATATCCATCAAAGATTTGGAAGTTACCACGCAGTTTACCTTTAATTGGGAATGTCCAATCAAATTGCACTGCACCATGTGAATCATCACCACCTTTAAGTGAATGACGCAACATCAAGGAGAAATCATGTTCATTCCAACGGTAGAATCCAGTGATATCACCACGCCCGACATAATCTTTAATATCAGGATTATTATCATCCTTAAAGTCTTCATCAAGACGATACCAAGGACGCACCATTAAGGCAAAATTATCTTTTTCAAAACCGAGATTTAACATTACACGGTTCCAACTACGTGACAGTGGATCTGAACGACCATTAGATTGATGGTTCAATGTCAAACCAAGTAAGCGACCATTTAAACCTAAAAGATTATAATTTGTACGGAAAATTAAGCTTGCTTCAGGTTCATAATTGGTTTCACGAAATGGACGAGATTCGTCTTCATTATAAACCTGCCAACGTGATGACTGGGTATAACCAATCCACAAATCACCATTATCTCCAATCAAATTTTCAACCGCTTTAGTTTTCAAAGAAATTTGAAACTTTGCCTCAGTCGATTTTAAATCTTGATCTTCTGTCACCGTATTGTCAGGATTTGGGCTATGTGGAAATTCATTTTTATTGCTCGTCCAAAACGCAGGCAATAAATAAACAGGTTGATTAGCACGAATATTCCATGTCCCCAATTTACTATCTGCTGCAAGCTCCCATCGTTTATCCAATAGCGATGAGTTGGGATCTAACCGATCACCATGAATGGCGAATAAGTTTTCAACCTTCTGTCCAATTTTACCTTTCAAAGTATCTGGTTCTGACTTCACAACTTCAGTTGCTAACACTTCAGCTGCACGCTGTTCAGATACAATCACGGGGGCAACAACATTCGGGGTACGAAATATTTTATCGTAACACACTAAACGATCTGCATTTGACTCCAAAGCAGCACATGCTTGGCTACTCGCTGGGTTAATCAATATAGAATCATCTGCATGTGTTGCAGTCACAAAACCAAAACTGAGCATCATTAAGACGCTCAGATTTAATGGTGTGCGTTCAAAAGTGCTGAACGACATAAGGCTCTCCTGATATAAATATCAAAGAATAGGCACACTCTGTTCCATCCTCTATTTTCTTCATGCTGCTTTGAAAATTTTCCAAAGCAGCATCAAGAAAAATAGAGCAACGATTAACCCTGATGGATGGTGCCTAATAATTAATTTACTTTTTTAATTTCAAAGCCAAGTTGTTCCAGTGTTTCTTTGCGAGCAACGGGAGCAACCACAGCTTTTACCGGTTTTTGTTCTACTAAATACGTCTGTGTAACACGCTTTAAATCTTCTAACGTTACATTCAACAAGCGAGCACGTAAGGTTCTACGGAAAGCTGGCGTTCGACCATGTAGTAATGCATAACATGCTGTAATTGCCTCACCTGCAGGCGAACCTGGTTTATCCATACTTGAAACAAGACCCAAAATTGCTTCTTCAAGCTGATGTGGTTTCTGTTCTGTATTGAGCAGCCAATGAACACTTGCTTCAAAATCTGCAAATGTTTCTGCTAAACGTGGATCACGGTAGCTATAAAAACGGAAAGCACAAGCATTGCCGTCATAGCTTGCACCACCGCCATAAGCACCACCTTTTTCACGAATGGCGCTATGCAAGAATCCATTACGTAAATAACCTGCTAAAACCATCAGAGGTGCAGCATCTGCATGTGCAACTTCCACAGCAGGATATGCCGATGCACAAAATTGTACATTGGCTTGAATCAACCATGCTTGGTCATTCTGACTAACTTCAGGCTCAACTTCAGTCAATAATACAGGCGAACGATCTACCGCTAATTTATTCCAAACTTCCTGAACTTCTTCAACAAGATGTTCAGACTGATGTTCTTCACAAACGAGTAAAAATTGCTTTGGTGCAAGAAGTAAACCACGGTGAATGGCTTGTAACTCATTGATCAAGTTTTGATAAGCCGATTCATCTTGCTCAATATTGGTCACTAATTGGGTTAACCAATTTAATGCACCCAAACCCGTATTATCATAATCACGCTTTGCGAGCGCACTCATATTACGCGAGGCAATTTGCATCGCATAACTATGTCCTGAATCTGACAAACGTGATGCCCAACGTGTTTTACGTTGCTGCAATAGTTCAACTATACGATCTTTCTCATCAAAACGTAGTTGCTCAAATGCCAATTTCAACAGTTGAATGGCATCCAACTTCCCTGTCAATGATTTTGTGGTTAAGGTCAACCAAGCGGTAATTTTACCTTTATCATCAACTTTTGAACGCAGTGATGCGCCCATGCCTAAACCACCACTCACTGCAGTTTGTCGTTGTTGGAATTCTAAATAACCATATTCACCTGCTCCCACTTCTCCCATCAAAATAGACAGTAAATTGAAATATGGTGACAATACAATTTGCTCAGGAATCTGTACCAAAACTTGTTGATAATAGATACCGTTAGTTCCCGCATGATACAAATTCAGTGGAAAATCTGTGCCATTAGAAATAATTTCACGCAATTGACCTGAAACAATTGCCAATTCAGCAGGAATATCATCTAAACCCACTTTAGGCAATAAATCTAAATCATCAGGCGTTTCTTGACGAATTTTCAATGCTTCAGTCTGTTTAATGATTTCAGCTTTTTCTTGCTCTGTTAACTTTTGACCCAGTTCAGCTAAACGCGCTTTTTCAGCAGCAGCTTCTATTGCCGATTTTTCAGCATCAGGCACTAAAGTCATTTGTACACGGTGAGGATTATCTAACAAATAGGTTTGTATCAAATTTGACAACCACATTGGGTCTTGCAATTCTTCTTTCACACTCGCAATTGCGGTATCAACATCCCACACATCTACAGGATCATTGTGGTGAATTGCACTACCTAAACCATTCAGAATTAGGCTTAAACCATATGGAGTACCATCACCATTAATTTCACGTTGATGTAATTCTATTTGATGTAAAATTGCGTCAACCATTGCAGGGTCGGCAGGTTTTGATGCCATATCTTTAAGGACATCCAACACACCATTTTTAAAGGTTTCAGCATGTTCAGGGTTAGAACCTTGTACAGCACAATAGAACGTCATTTCAAAGTTGGAATCATCCACACCCATGAAAGGTCCTGTCGACTGTGCATAACCGCATGTTTCTAAATAATGACGCAGTGGTGAAGCTGAATCTTCAAGTAGAATACCTTCCACCAAACGCATACCTAAACGCAATTTGATTTCACTCGCTTTAGGTAATAACCATGCAAGTACATGATAGGTTTTATCTGTTAAATCTTCGGCATCAACTGCATAATTTTCAGTGACTTCAATTGGTGCAACCAAACGTTGTTCTTCAACCGAATAAAGCGTTTCACCTTTTTCAAAACGTGACAATGCCAACTGTTCAAACTGATCTTGCAAATGATATGCCGTTTGATTACCAAAAGTCATAAACACCGCATTGCTTGGGTGATAATGCGATTTGTAAAAATCGACCAATTCCTCATAAGTTAAATCAGGAATGTCTTTTGGATCACCACCTGAATTGTAGTGATAAGTCGTTTTAGGAAATAAATGATGCGCCAATTGATGATACAACTGATCTGAAGGTGAGCTCATTGCCCCTTTCATTTCATTGAATACGACACCTTTATATACAGGCTCGCCATTTTCAAGTTCAACACGAATGCCTTCTTGAGCAAAATCAAGCGGATTTAAATTGGCTGCAAATGCTGCATCCATATACACTTCAAGTAAGTTTTGAAAGTCTTTTTTATTCTGCGTTGCAAATGGATACGCAGTCCAATCTGCTGCAGTAAATGCATTCATAAACGTATTAAGTGAACGACGAATCATTAAAAAGAATGGATCACGTACGGGAAACTTTGCTGAACCACACAATGCTGTATGTTCTAAAATGTGCGCTGCACCCTTAGAATCCATAGGTTGCGTGCGAAACGCAACAAGAAAAACATTTTCATCGTGCTCAGTCGCCAAATGAAAATGCATTGCACCAGTCACTTTATGTTTATATTCGGACACCAATATGTCTAAAGCGTCTACATGGTGTTGACGTACCAGCTGAAACGCAGGATGAACAGTTTGAGTTAAGGTTTCAGTGACATCTACAGTCATGCGATCTCCAATAGGAATGATTATTTATTATCGATCAGTATACCTTAAACTCTAATTATTGGGCTTCATTGTTATGATTAATTCATAGTTGAATTGTCAAGATTTAATCTAGATAATTTAATCTGTCTAAATCTTACGATTACTGAGATTTCAAGATCACAGTTTAACCCGCAGATTCTCGTAAATCTGGGTTGGGATTAAACTTTTCAGCCATCCAAATACACAGTAAAATTGCCAATAAAAGTACTGCTGATGCAGTGAAGCGGCTTAAAGCCAAACCACCATGATCAATCGGCTTATCAAGAAAGTCCCCAACTACTGCACCAAGTGGACGAGTCAATACAAATGCACTCCAAAACAACAAGGTTCGTGAAATATTCGTCCAAAAATATAATGCAAGAATAACTAAAATGAGCCCTGTATATAAGAAGATTCCGCCACTATATCCCAAACCTGCAGTATCAGCAGACCAATCACCCAAGGCTGTACCGAGCGTTTGTGAAAAAGTAATAGTTAACCAATAAAATAATTCTGCTCGTGGATAATTGACACTATGCGGTGAAATACTGCCTTCGACTTTGTACCATATAAACAATGATATCAGCACTAGACTGAGTAAAAGTGAACTTCCTCCAACATAACCAATGCCGAGCGAACGATCGACAAAATCTGCCAAAGTTGTACCCACAGTGGTACTTGCAATAATGGTGAACCAATACAAATACGGATGATAGCGTTTCGAGCGGATTTGTGAAAAGACCAGTCCAATAAAAATCACCGCGAATATCAGTGTCCCGACCAAATATCCCAAATTTAACGACATCGATACCGCATCACCTGCGGTTTCACCGAAAGTAGTAGCAAAAATTTTGGTCACCCAAAACAAAGCGGTAATTTGCGGGACTTTACTCAACAGATTTGAAAAATCGGGTTGATTTAAAACAGTTGTATTATTCATTTTTCTAACCACTGCATACATCATTATAAATTATAATTATTTTGATCTACTTTGCTTAAACGAATATGAAGCTATCATGAAAGCCACATGAATACGGTCATTGCTCAATATTCACAATCAAACCAAAAAGTGAACTATAAAAACAAAAAAATCAGCCTCATAATAATGAAACTGATTTTATGAATGAACCTTTAATAGGCTTAAATATTAGCCTAAAATCATTGAATCAACTCAATATATTTTGAATTAAAATTACTGAATTAAGTACTTGAAATAATTATAGTTTGAGTGATTTTCCACATAAACATAATTTTGCTTTTGATAAAAAATTTCCGCTTGCTTGGTGTGCGTATTTAGACACAAAGCTGAAAACTGCGGTTTTGCCATACTTTCAAGTTTTAACAATAACTGTTTCCCAATGCCATGCTTACGATACTCAGGCAATACATAGAACAAGCGCACACGACCAATACGGCTTGGCTCACCATTATCGCTGTGTTGAATGTTTAAACCACCACATGCCACTAATTTTTCATCATCATATGCCGTTAAAAAAAATTCACCCGTCTCTGTAAAACGATTTTTACCATTTGTATAATCTTCAATTAAACGATGTAAAAACTGAAAACCATCCTGTGCAGCACTGTCCGCAAGTACTTGCATTTGTGTAGGTAAAGTTTCAGCTTTTTCAATCACGATATTCATTTGCCTATATCCCTAAAGACTTCCGTCGCCTAGATTACTCAAAAAAACAAAAGCAGTGCTGAATTTTATTCAGCAAACTACAGTAAAAGTTAGCATTAGTGTAAACTTTGCTTTTTTAACATTATTGTGTGATGACGAACATGGCTACAGTTGACTTTTTTGCAATTGGTAACGCGCTTATCGATCAGGAATTTCGAGTATCTGACGACTTTTTAAATCAACAGAACTTGCAAAAAGGTACAATGCAACTGACAGATGGTGATACACAGGCGACTTTATACCAACTATTACAAGCAAACCAACAATACAAAGGACAAGCCTCAGGTGGTTCTGCTGCTAATACAACCGTAGCATTTAGTGCGCTTGGCGGTTCAGCATTTTACGCATGTCGTGTCGGTAATGATGACTTGGGCACTTTATACTTAGATGGTTTGAATGAAGCAAAGATTCAAACAACTGAAAAATCAATCAGCGAAGGTGTTACAGGTACTTGTATGGTACTCGTAAGTGATGATTCTGAACGTACAATGCATACTTATTTGGGTATTACCGCAGAACTCAGCGCAGATCAAATTGATTTTGAACCACTCAAAACTGCAAAATGGCTCTACATTGAAGGATACCTTGCAACGAGTGATACCGCTCGTTTAGCCGTAAAACAAGCGCGTCAAATTGCTCGTGAATGTGGCGTCAAAATTGCATTAACACTGTCTGACCCTGCTATGGTGCAATATGCACGTCAAGGCTTAGATGAATTGCTAGATGATGGGGTTGATCTAATTTTCTGTAATGAAAATGAAGCTTTATTGTATACAGAAACTGACCATATTGATGTTGCTCTAGAAAAATTGAAATTACTAAGTAATGATGTTGTCATTACACTAGGTAGTAAAGGAGCTTTAGTGGCCAATACTGAACAGCACCTTCAAGTTGCTGGTCGTAAAGTAATAGCTGTCGATACCAATGGTGCTGGTGATGCATTTTCAGGTGCTTTCCTTTATGCTCTAAACAATGGCGAAGATATTCAAACTGCTGCTGAATTAGCGATTCTAATTTCAAGCGAAGTTGTTTCTCAGTTTGGTCCACGCCTTGATATTCAAGACTATGCCAAGTTACAGGCAACACTTAAAAGAGAAGCTGTATAAATGAATAAGATTGCCATGACAGAAGAAATTCCAGAGCGTGAAGCACGTGCATTTGATACAGATGATGGTAGAAC
Organism: Acinetobacter sp. TY1; assembly: GCF_048551395.1. Classification (NCBI taxonomy): domain Bacteria; kingdom Pseudomonadati; phylum Pseudomonadota; class Gammaproteobacteria; order Moraxellales; family Moraxellaceae; genus Acinetobacter; species Acinetobacter sp. TY1. The sequence continues at coordinate 94,415 of NZ_JBLYZK010000008.1, read as the reverse complement.
TATTTTCATCACACAACGCGATGGTGCGTACTATGCCTATAATAATTTATGTCCGCATTTACAAACTGAATTGGAATTTCTCGAAAACCAATTTTTAGATCGTGATGGTGAATATATCGAATGCTCAACTCACGGCGCACTCTTTGATGTCGAAAGTGGTGAATGTATTTCAGGGCCATGTCAGGGTGATTTCCTTGAAAAAGTCAAAATTGATGTACATTCTGATGGCGGTATTTATATCGTTAAAGACTAAGTCTAAACTAGCCCATTTCATATAATGGGCTTTCATTTATATAGGACAGCCATGCTTGAATTCTTTTTAGAACCAGACTTAATGCCTTTTCATATCAGTGTATTGATATTAATTCTACTTAGCATGGCGGAAACCTTTGGTTATTATATTGGATTACGTCCAAGCACATTCCTCAAGCGAATTTTACCCGATTGGCTCACCCACTCCCCCCTGATTCAGGTCAAATTTGCCAGAGTACTGATTTTTGTTTTCTTACTCATCAATTTCAGTTTTGCTGGCTACTTTTTACAACTAAGCCTTTATGCCATACAAAATCAATTTTCGACTTGGTACTACGTCATTTTACCTGCATTATTGATTGCCATTTTCTTTACTGTTTTTATGATCCACTGCCTAGATCAGGTTATTAAGCCCAAGCTATATGCAACTCAGACTAATCTACTCGGTCGCTTAGCCACAGTATCGAGTGGCAATGCCCGACCGGGCTTTTCTGCTCAAGCACGCGTCCGAGATGAATTTGGACAACTGCATTACATTCAAGTTGAACCTGAATTTGGGGAACTTGAATTTCAATCTCAAATCATTTTAATTCGCTTTAAAAAATCACATTACATTGCGAAAAAAATCTCACATTCAAATGAACTTTCAAACCTAGACCAGTTCTAAATGTTTTGTCATTTTTATAAAACAATACTATGCATATCAGTACATCTATCTTTTTCAGCACTACAATTATATAAGTTTTAAACATATAGCAGTGGGTTTTGGCTGCAATTCAATAAACTCAAAGCACAAATTTGTTTAAAATACAAACAAATTTTAAATTACTGATACTAAAGACAATAAAAATAATTCATTCAAATTATTATTTAATGTGTCTAATTTTATATTTTAACTTACATTCAATCTTCCTCAATTTAAATAGGAAAATGAGCTCTACGTGTGCAAAAAAATCACATATCAAACCATTTTAGTTGGTTTTAATTTTTTAAATATAAGCATTTTAGTCGGGTTTATATTCATTAATTCCAAGCAATTCAATCAACTTTAAAAACAAATACTTATAGTATATTTTTTATTTTAAAAAACCATAACACATTGAATTAAATAACAAAAATAATATAATTTTATTTTAATTATTTTATCTATTTATTTTATATCTCATTTCGTTTAATAATATAAATATATTCAGACAGTAGGCTTAATCATGAGCTTAAAATCCCCTGATTTAAATCGCCAATTAGTCAAAGAAATTACAATCATTTTAATAATTAAGATTGTGCTTTTAATGACTATCAAACACATTTGGTTTGATGCACCGACGATTCCAAAAAATTTTGATAACCAAGTTGCTGAGCGTATTGCTGGCAGTCCTTCCCAAATCAAGGAGACACGTTGATGATTTCTGAAAGCGTGGTCGATCTTTCGCGGTTCCAATTCGCAATGACCGCAATGTATCATTTTATTTTTGTACCTCTGACTCTAGGCCTAGCTTTCCTGCTTGCCATTATGGAAACGACTTATGTCATTTCTGGCAAAGAAATTTATAGGGATATGACTAAATTTTGGGGCAAACTCTTCGGTATTAACTTTGCCTTAGGTGTGACGACTGGTTTAACCATGGAATTCCAGTTCGGTACAAACTGGGCGTACTATTCCCACTATGTAGGGGATATTTTCGGTGCGCCACTTGCTATTGAAGGATTAATGGCATTCTTTTTAGAATCAACTTTTATTGGTTTATTCTTCTTTGGCTGGGATCGCCTGTCTAAAGTTCAACATTTAGCGGTAACTTGGCTTGTTGCATTAGGTTCAAATTTATCTGCATTATGGATTTTAGTTGCCAATGGTTGGATGCAAAATCCTGTCGGTTCAGAATTCAATTTTGAAACCATGCGTATGGAACTGGTAGATTTTGGTGCACTGATTTTCAACCCTGTTGCCCAAGTAAAATTTGTTCATACAGTTTCTGCGGGTTATGTCACGGGTGCAATTTTTGTATTGGCTATTTCAAGCTATTACATGTTGAAAAAACGTGATTTACCCTTTGCTCGTCGCTCTTTTGCAATTGCCGCAATCTTTGGTTTAGCGTCGACACTTTCTGTCATTTTGCTCGGTGATGAATCTGGCTACGAGTTAGGTGATGTACAAAAAACAAAATTGGCTGCAATTGAATCTGAATGGGAAACACATCCAGCACCTGCACCATTTACATTGTTTGGTATTCCAAATCAGGAAGAACAACGTACTGACTATGCTATAAAAATACCTTATGCAATGGGGATTATTGCCACTCGTTCACTTGACAAAGAAGTGACCGGTCTGAAAGATTTGATGGTTCAACATGAAGTCCGTATCCGCAATGGTATGATTGCATACAGTGAACTTGAACAGCTTCGTGCTGGCGATCGCTCTCCTGAGCTGATGGCTTCTTTTAAAGAAAATCAAAAAGATTTAGGCTATGGCTTACTTCTGAAAAAATATACTGACAAAGTAACTGATGCTTCTGAAGATCATATCAAAGCAGCAACAAAAGATACGATTCCAAATGTGACTGCATTGTTCTTCTCTTTCCGTGCCATGGTTGCTTCTGGTTTCCTTATGCTTTTACTGTTTATCCTTGCAACCTATGCAGTGGCAAAACGTAATGCAGAAAATAAACCCTGGTTACTCAAATTTGCTTTGTTTGCCCTACCACTTCCTTGGATTGCAGCACAAACAGGTTGGTATGTGGCTGAAGGTGGTCGTCAACCGTGGACGATTGGTGAAGTACTCCCTACACACTTATCAGCCTCTAGCTTAAGTACGGGTGATGTATGGGGCTCAATCATCGCCTTGGCAGCGTTCTATACCGTGTTACTGATTATCGAAATGTATTTGATGATTAAGTTCTCACGCCTTGGACCAAGTTCGCTACATACAGGAAAATATCACTTCGAAAAACTTGAAGCGGCACAACAAGAAAAAGTTGAAGGAGCGCAATCATGATCGAATATGAACTGCTCAAAATAATTTGGTGGGTGTTGGTTGGTGTATTGCTTATTGGTTTTGCGCTTACTGATGGCTTTGATATGGGCTCAATGGCACTTATGCCATTTGTCGGTAAAAATGATGAAGAACGCCGTGCTGCAATCAATACGATTGCACCACACTGGGAAGGCAACCAAGTTTGGTTTGTGACTGCAGGTGGTGCTCTCTTTGCTGCATGGCCAATGGTTTATGCAACAGCCTTTTCTGGGATGTATTGGGCGCTATTATTGGTTTTATTTGCACTGTTCTTACGACCAGTCGGTTTTGACTACAGATCTAAACTCCACAATACACAATGGCGCACATCTTGGGATTGGGGGTTATGTGTAGGTGGTGCTGTACCCGCTTTAGTCTTCGGTGTAGCCTTCGGCAATATGTTCTTGGGCGTTCCATTTACCCTAGATGAAACTGTTCGCTCAACCTATACTGGCAGTTTCTTTGCACTCCTCAATCCATTTGCATTGGTCTGTGGTCTAGTCAGCTTATCTATGCTGTGTGCACATGGTGGTGCGTGGCTCATGCTTCGTACAGATGGTGATTTACGTAAACGCTCTGCGAAAGCAACACAATTGATGGGTATCATCTTTCTTGTTTGCTTCTTAGGTGCAGGCGCATGGTTATACTTCGGTAATATCGAAGGTTATACTTTAGCGCAACCCTTCAACACCAACGGTGTCGCAAACCCACTTGCAAAAGAAGTATTAACAACAGGCAACCATGGTTGGATGAATAACTACACACTCTATCCAATCACTATGCTTGCTCCTCTTGCTGCAATTTTAGGTGGAATTCTCATCGTCTTAGCTGCAGGTAAAGACAAAGCAGGCTTGAGCTTTATGGGTTCAACATTAGCAGTGACTGGTTCTATTTTAACAGCAGGTTTTGCTTTATTCCCATTCCTCATGCCTTCGAGTATTAATCCGACTGCAAGTTTAACCATGTGGGATGCTGTTTCTAGTAAAAATACACTCACTGTAATGACCGTAGTTGCGGGTATTTTTGTTCCACTGATCTTGCTCTATACAACTTGGTGCTATTATAAGATGTGGGGCGTAATCACAAATAAACATATTCAAGAAAATACACACACCCTCTATTAAGGCTGTGTTCAAGGAGAATAAATATGTGGTATTTCGCTTGGATTCTTGGAGTTTTGATGGCATGTTTCGCAGGTGTATTGAGTGCACTATATATCGAGCATCATCAAGACTTAGATGAGGAATAAAATATGACTGAAGTGACAATGACAACTGAAGAAAAAAAGCCGAATAAGATCGCAATGGCCGTTTCATTTTTGTTGGCATTGCCTCTTGCAGCTGTATTATTAATACATCCAGGTGCCATGTTGGATGCGAATGGTGAATATAGCCACAGTGCGATGATGTATATCATGATCGGCATTTCAGGTGGCTTTATTCATGGTGTTGGTTTTATTCCTAGGTTTTGGCTTTGGAAATGGTTATTTAGCCCATTTGTTGCATGGCCACTCATGTTATGGGGCTATTACACTTGGTTCTTTGCCTAGTAGTACATTAAATAGAAAAACCCTGATAATTCAGGGTTTTTTTACAGTCTATTTTAAATTCTATTTTTTGAAATCACTTTTTTCATCTCGACCAAATATAAATCTACAATTGGAGTTCCAACATTAGCATTTAAAGGATACTCATCCACCACACCTGTTAATACATAACCACGGCGTTCATAATAGGATATCAACTCAGAACGTACACTAAGCACCCACATTACCAATACGTTTATATATTGATGCTCATTCGAAACATAATCTTCTGCAAATGCCAGTACTTTTCTACCTAAACCTAGGTTTTGATGATTTGGCGAAATAGCAAAAGTACCTATTTCCACATCTACTTGGTCAAATGTCAGACCTATACAAGCAACAATTTCATTAAATGACTCAACCACCCATAACTGAAAATGCTCCTGTTCAAGTGACTGCTTCAACTGCACAAAGTTAATTCTCTCTCCAACAACAATATCAGCCTCACTCGTCCAGCTATGACCTTCAGTCTGCCGATAAGCCAAATTAATCAGCTTAACCAAATGATTTAAATCGGATGATTGTGCAATGCGGAATTTTAGTTCGCTCATATTAAATCTTTATTTTTTGCAAAATTTAAGAATAAATATCACAACTTCATAACTAATTAAAAAGAATGATAAAAATTAAATACTGTTCTTCAACTTATCGAAAAGAAAAAAAGACCACGTTCATGGTCTCAAAACTTTATTCAATTGTTATTGAGTTGCAAGCCAACTCATAAATTTCTGGCGTTCAACTTTGGAAGCTTTTTGCCAAATCTGAATCAATTGCTGATCTGCAGTAGAAATTGCACTACGTGAACCACCTACTACCACTGGGGTCACTGTTTCTACAGCAACAGGTACATTCGCATTAACTGTATTATTTGCATATATGGGTGCAGGTTGATTATTGGCTGTTTTATTTGTTCCTGTTAAGTCTACAACTTTAGCAAAGATACCCGAGCTGAGCCACGACTTTGCTTCATTATTCACACCTGTTTGCTGCACGATCATTTTTTTATTTTTATCATAAATTGCAACTGTAGGTTGTATTGCAAAAGCCTTGCCTTCATCAAAATTACGAGGTGCATTAACCAACGCCAATTGATAAGTCTGCCCATCTTTTAAATCTGGCGCAGTTACTGTGACGATACCTGATTTCAAAATATCGTGCTCGCCACTTAAATGTTCAAAATACTGCTGATAACGCACACTCAGTGCAACCTGTCCAGCATCTACTTTATATTCATTTTTTTTTGAACGAAATAATCCCGTATTCACTTCTTGATCATTCACTGCCAATAATACAATTTCTTCAGGTGCAGAAATCGTCACTGCTGCAAAAACCGATCCACTCAGTAGCGAACCACAAACTAAACCTAACGCTGCAATGCCGTATTTAAAACCCATATCATTTTTCTCTTTTGTCAAAAAACTTTAAAAATCACATTATGCATGGCACTATGCCTCGTCTGAATGACAGTTTTATGACAATCTTAAAATCTGAAACAGCTAGATAAAATAATCTATACTTTTTAAATACATAAAAAAGAGTGCCTAGGCACTCTTTGAAATTCATAATATCAAACTAAATTAGTTAAACGTTTTAAAACGATGTTCATCATTAATAAAGGCTTTTTCACCTGCAGGTGCTTCAATTGAACCAAATACTAATTGTGCACGAAGTTTCCAATCAGCAGGAACATTAAATGTTGCAGCAACCTCAGCATCAACGATTGGATTGTAATGTTGTAAAGATGCACCAACGCCTGCTTCAGACAATGCTGTCCATGTTGCAAATTGTGCAATTGCTGTTGAATGCTCAGACCATACTGGGAAGTTATCTGCATAAAGTGCAAACTGTTCTTGTAAGTTTTTGATCACACTTGTATCTTCATAAAATAAGACTGTGCCAGCGCCTGCAATAAAGCTATTAATTTTTGCACTTGTACTTGGAAAAGCAGCCTCAGGAACCATTTTACGTAAAGTTTCTAACACGATTGTCCAAAATTTAACGTGAGAGTCACCAAATAAAATCACAGCACGAGAAGACTGCGAGTTAAAGGCTGATGGGCTTTGTTTAATTGCTTCTTTTACTATAGTTTCAATTTTTGCATGATCAATTGGAACATTTTTACCAATTGCATAGATTGTACGACGTGCTGTAATTTGATCGATAAATGACATTGGTTGCTTCCTATTTTATAACCTTATTTCGGTGTTCGTTTTTAAGATGAAGTCAGTGTATGCGATGTTAATGACACCGTCAGCAGTATTCAAATAACAAAGTGTTCTATTTATGCAACAATATTGTTATCACTTACAATCTAATCGGCTCAATTTATTTAGAAGCAAATACTATATACGTGACTATTTATACTATTCATTTGAAATATAAATTATCATCTTCCAAATTAAACTGAATCACTAAAGACTTTAAATAAACAATCATCCTCCAATTCAGATTTAGCAATAGCAGGTTTTACAATTGAGCCAAAAACCAACTGTGATTTAAACTGCCAACTATCAGGCAAATCAAACATTTTTGCCGTTTCATGATTAATATTAGGATTGTAATGATGTAGTGATGCACCTAATCCTGTACTTGATAATGCTGTCCATACTGCAAATTGCACCATGCCTGAGGTTTGTTCAGACCAAATTTCGAAATTATGTGCTTGTAGAGGCTTCTGTTTTTGTAATGTTTGAATGACCGCCTGATCTTCAAAAAAGAGTACCGTCCCATATGCCGAACTACAACGATCCAATTTCACCGATGCGCCTTCAAATATACGTTCAGGTAATTGGTTACGTTGAATATTACGTACCATTTCCCAAAATTTATAATGTGCATGTTCAAGTAATATAACAACACGCGCACTCTGTGCATTTTGTGCCGAAGGACAACAGCGTACAGCTTGCTTAATTAATTCAGTTAAATATTCAGGACTATGACTCACACGATTACTTAAGGCATAAATACTGCGACGCTTACGCATATCAGCTAATAAATCATATTCTTTTTCTTCAATATTTTTCTTTTTAAAAATTACATCGGTCGATATATCAGTTTTGAGTACTTGCCCCAAGCGCGTTAAAATTGTCATTTAGAATCCCTCTCAGTCAGGCAAATAAACCCATAAATTTTATATGGATATATTAGCTTGAATGTGAATATTCAACTAATTAAAGCACAATCTAATGTATATTTTTAAAGCAGTTAAATCACTCAAAAACAAAAAACCCCACTATTTGTAGGGTTTTTCATCAATCAACTATTTTATTTATCTTTTAATGCATTAAGCACCATTCAAAACAATCAATTATTTATCCGTTTCAAATAATGCAGCAACAAATGCTTTTGCTGAGAATGGGCGTAAATCATCAATTTTTTCACCTACACCAATGAAACGAATAGGTACATGTGTACGACTTGCAATATTAAATAACACACCACCTTTTGCTGTACCATCCAACTTAGTAATGGTTAAACCCGTCAAACCGACCGCCTCATCAAATGTTTCCACTTGATTTATGGCGTTTTGACCTGTTCCAGCATCAACAACGAGCATTATTTCATGTGGCGCAGTCGCATCAATTTTTTGCATCACACGTTTCACTTTAGTCAATTCTGACATTAAGTTACTTTTGTTATGTAAACGCCCTGCTGTATCGGCAATAAGAACATCAACACCCTTAGCACGCGCGCTTTCAAATGCATCAAAGATTACAGAAGCTGAGTCAGAACCATGTCCCTGCGCAACCACAGCAATGTTGTTACGCTCACCCCAGATTTGTAATTGTTCAGTTGCTGCAGCACGGAATGTATCACCTGCTGCTAACATAACTGTTTTACCTTCACCTTGTAGGCGTTTCGCAAGTTTACCAATAGTCGTAGTTTTACCTACACCATTTACACCTACCACCAAAATCACATATGGACCTTTATTTGGATCAATATGTAAAGGTTTCACACGTGGTGCAAGTAATGCAACCAATTCTTCTTGCAGTGCTTTATATAAAGAATGCGAATAAATCAAATCACCACGCGCAGTACGCTCAGTCAAATTGGCAATAATCGTTTTGGTTGCTTCAACACCAATATCAGCAACCAATAATTGCTCTTCAACTTCTTCAAGCAATTCGTCATCAATCTCTTTACCGCCAATCAGGATATTGACCATGCCATCAGCAAGATTTTTACGGGATTTCGTTAATCCTTCTTTCATACGGCTAAAGAAACCACCTTTAGATGAACTGTCTACCTCAGCTTCAGCCTTCACCTCGGTTGTTGCTTGTATTGCAGTTTCTACCGTTTTATTTTCAATAATTGGCACATTTACAGCGGGTAAACCTGGTAAAGTGACATCTTCATCACCCATGTCCGCATCTATCAAAAACTTATTTTGCTGTTCTTGCATGCCGAATCCTTGAAAAGCATTATGATCAAAAAATTGATTTTAACATAAATCAAAGGCTTTTTAATTGACGTAAAGGATTAAAGCGCATCACATAAATAAACACGTTTATTTTATAGACATAAAGAACTTAAACATTTGTTTATCATGCTGATTTAAATACATTTGAAATAGATTAAACTATAACTCAAACTTTACATTGCGTTTTCATTTTTTACTTAAAATATAAAGATATCCAAACACTATTGATCTTCACTTTCTATGGCTGGATATTGTTTAACGCTCATTTCTTCACGTTGGTAGGCATGCATTAAACGGAAATAATCTGCAGCACAAATATCAGGAGTTTTCATTAAATTTTGTGCCATTTTCTGTGTGTATGGATAAGTCGCCTGCTCTGAAAGTTGTTTAATTTTTTGAAAGTGCACAACACTCACAGGACGTACCAATGCGAGCCCTGCAATGATCAATATTGCAAGAATCATCGCTAAAACTACGCCATTTAACACAGTTTCTAGCTTAAATTGAGTTTTGAATTTTGAATAAATATCTTTAAAAATGAACATGAACTACCTCGAACACTCGGTAGTCTAATCGTGCGAGCACTAAAAATATAGTACTGAATGAATTGATGAGCCTAAAAACTTAGACTCATCAGGCAGATTTAAATTTTGTACCTGTACTCTATATCGTTTATAGATCATTGATTAGATCAATGAATCACCGTTTGAGCAAATAGATATAAAACAACTGCAAGTGCAATAATACAAACTGTAACTGCAAACATTGACATTGGATTGTCATATGAGTCTGCATGTAAAGTGGGATCGTTTAAGCCTCGCATCTGATCGTCATAAACATGTTCCAAAGCTAGCCGTTGTGTTGGTTGTAAATTTCGTGTATAATCGTGCAGTATTTTGCGCTGTTCGATGCCTAAGTTACCCAAATGGACGCCCTGATGGAAGACCGCATCGTGAAGCTGCTGATGATGGTACTGAGCTAAAGCATTTATTTGCAACTCAGTCGGAGGTACTTCAAAATTAAAACCGTTTAATGTGTTTTTCATATTGTTCTCCTTTTATTTGTATGTCCCATCTTTATTTTAATAAAAATTACGACCGATTAATGTTTAATCATGTAATCTTGAAATATTTCAGCCCAGCCCACATATTAGTTGACAAGTTAAGCAATTTGTCATATTAGTTTAATATAACTTGTTTATATTTTTGAAAAGACTTGTAGATCAGTCTTTAAAATTAAACAGTTTTGCAAACAAAGTAGCAATCATAATTACAATAAGGAGTTATCTATGATTCATCAATTTTCTCAACATGATCTCGAGCATGTTTATGCAACAGCGGTAAACACAATTCAATGTGAAATGAATTTTACCAACGCTGTAGAACAACTCGAAGATGTTGCTCGTGCAGGTCACGGCAAATCAGCTACGTTCTTAGCTGAACTTTACTTTCAAGGTTTCCGTGTAGAACGGGACTCAATGAAAGCACAATATTGGCAGAACATGGCAACCATGCAAGCATAAAAAAACGTCACTCAGGTGGCGTTTTTATTCCCCTTTTAACTGTAGTTTCAATTTTATTATTAATCAAACCAACACAACATTTACTCATCCCATCTCAAACAAACACATAACACTTAAATACTTTCTTCAATTTTAATTTATTGCGTTATGCAAACCACCAAATCGGTGGTTTTTTTGCATTTTAATCAGAATTAACTTTGTTAAAATATATTTACTTACGATTCGATACCACTTTGTCACTGTCTTTTTCATATGAATCGCTATCCTGTAACAATCCAGTCAACATTGGAGCAAGACCGAACATGAAAAAGTACACTGCAATCCCGCCTGTATCACGAGAAGCCTATATCAAAATTTCAATTTTCAAATCTATGATGTATTGTGGTGTTTTATGGGGACTTTACAACGAAGGATGGGCTATTACGTCTGACCAAGACAACAATATCTTTCCATTTTGGTTCAATTCAGTACAAGCACTACAATACGCAAAACAACATTGGCCACAATATACCCCACGTAAAATCAGCTCAAAGGATTTTAAAGACTCACTACTTCCACTGCTTCTAAAAATGGAGGTCGTACCTGTGTTGTATAATGCATCTAACCAAAAATTTAAACTTTCTACACCACAGTTTCGACATTTCTTTTTCAAACAGAATATTGCTTTCATGACAGCTTAATATCTTTCTAAATCAAAGCATTAAGTATATTTCAACACTAGGCTTTAAAATAATGACTGCAAAGTATTTGCAAAATTTTAAAATCGAGCTAATTTAAAAGAGGTAATACACAAAAAATACCAAAATAAGCAGCATAATAAGCCACATTATTTAGCATCAAACAAAAGAAGGACACATAAGATGACCACAGTCGCACAAGTCATTCAAAATAAATTAGGTCAAGAAATCCACACGATTTCACCTGATTCTACCGTATTACAAGCCATTACACTCATGGCTAATAAAGGCATTGGTGCTGTTGTGGTCACTGAAAATGATAAGGTGGTTGGCATACTTTCTGAACGTGACTACACGCGTAAGATTGCTTTAATGCAACGAACATCAGACCATACCACCGTCGCAGAGATTATGACACCCAAAGTTATTTCGGTTACACGCCACAACACTGTAGATGAATGTTTAGGTTTAATGACCGATCGTCATTTGCGCCATCTTCCTGTAATGGATGGAGAAACCTTAATTGGATTTATTTCAATTGGTGATCTTGTGAAAGCTGCAATGGAAGATCAACACAAACTCATTGAACAATTACAGCAATACATTTCAGGCTAAGGCTGGAAATACAAAATATAAAAGTCAGACATATAAAAAAACTGCTCAATTGAGCAGTTTTTTTATGATCAAATTTTTGAAAAATTAATACAAACCCAACTTAGCAGCAACATAATCTGAATCTTTATCACCGCGACCTGATAAATTCACGACTATTCTAATCTCTTTTGCCATTTTTGGTGCTTCACGCAATGCCCAAGCAACTGCATGTGAACTTTCAAGCGCAGGTACAATACCCTCCACACGTGACAACGTCATAAATGCATTCAAACACTCTTCATCTGTCGCCGTTGAATATTCCACACGACCCAAATCTTTCAAGAAGCTGTGTTGCGGTCCCACACCAGGATAATCCAACCCTGATGCAATCGAATGCACAGGCAAAGGTTCGCCCCGCTCATCCTCAAGCACATAACACGCCATACCATGCAATTGACCAGGTTTACCAAGTGTTAACGTTGCAGAATGCATGGCTGTATCCAAACCAAAACCTGCCGGCTCTACACCCACAAGTTTAACTTCAGGCTCATTCAAGAATGCTGTAAACGCACCCATCGCATTTGAACCACCACCAACACATGCCACAATATAATCAGGTGCAGAACCAAAACGATCTTGAGTCTGAACTTTAATTTCATCACCAATAATCGACTGGAAATCACGAACCATTTTTGGAAACGGATGTGGTCCAACCACAGACCCAATCGCATAAATAAAGTTTTTTGGATCTTTCAAATATTCTTCAAAAGCACTATCTACAGCGTCTTTAAGTGTTGCTGTACCACGTGTCACCGAAATTAAATGCGCGCCCAAAATTTTCATTTTTACAACATTGGGATGCTCTTTTTCAATATCAACTTGACCCATATGAATTTCACATGGAATACCGACCAATGCACACGCTGTCGCCAAAGCCACTCCATGCTGACCCGCACCTGTTTCTGCAATCACTTTACTTTTGCCCATATACTTTGCAAGTAAAGCCTCACCCAAACAGTGATTGATTTTATGTGCACCAGTATGGTTTAAATCTTCACGCTTCAAATAAATTTGTGCACCACCCAATTGTTCAGACAACCGTTTCGCATGAAATAATGGACTTGGACGACCGACATAATGAGTGAATAAATCATTCAATTCATCTTTAAACTCAGCAGTGTGGCGAATTTCCTCATAAGCCACATTAATTTCATCCATCGCTTCTTTTAAGTGCGGTGGAATAAATTGACCACCATATTCACCAAAGAAACCTGCTTCGTTTGGTAATGCAATTCCATTAATTTGATGATCCATGTCAGCCTCTGTACTGCGTTTACTGAAAAAAATTAACGAACTTAAATCTATCCGATCAACGTGCCAAAAGTTTGGTTAAATCTTCAATTCCCTTCAAGGTCATTGGATACATATGATCTTCAAAAATCTGTTTAATCTGGTTAATGGTCTGCGTATAGTGCCAATAGTTCTGTTCTTCAGGATTCAGCCAAGCTGTTTTTTCAAAATGATTTCGCAAACGATGTAGCCACACTTCGCCTGGCTCTTCATTCATATATTCCACTGAACCACCAACAGACTTCAACTCATACGGCGCCATACTCGCATCACCAACCACAATCACACGGTAATCACGACCATAAGAATTCAACAAATCCCATGTGTTCATTTTGGTTGATGAACGGCGAAAATTATCTTTCCACACATAGTCATACAAACAATTATGAAAATAAAAATATTCAAGGGTTTTAAATTCTGTCTTAGCTGCACTAAAAAGCTTTTCACACTGTGCAATGTGTGAATCCATTGACCCACCAACATCAAACAACATCAGCACTTTGACACGATTACGACGCTCAGGCACCATCTGTACATCTAAAATGCCCTGCTTCGCCGTTTCATAAATCGTGCTGTTAATGTCGAGTTCTTCTGCAGCACCTTGACGGGCAAACTTGCGTAAACGGCGTAAAGCCATTTGCATTTGCCGTGTTCCCAAAATTTGTTCATCATCTAAATTTTGATAATTACGCTGTTCCCAAACTTTAACCGCAGACTTTTTACGGCTCGGCCCACCAATGCGCACACCCTCAGGATGATCACCAAATGCACCAAATGGCGATGTGCCACCTGTGCCAATCATTTTATTGCCACCTTGATGCTTTTTATGCTGCTCACGCAATCTCTCTTCAAGCATTTTCAATAGTTCTTCAAGCGAACCAGCTTTAAGCAATTCAGCACGTTGCTCAGGTGTCAAATGTTTTTCAAGTAGCTCAAGATCAAACCAATCTTTTGGCAATTGATGGACTTTTTTTAGTAAATCATCCAAATCAAAAGTTTGGATACCATCAAAGTAGTCTTTCATGGCACGGTCAAATTTATCAAAAAAACGCTCATCTTTAACCATGACCGTTTTAACAAGCTGATAAAAATCGTTTTGATCTGCAAAGACCAAACCCTCACTGACCGCTTGATTTAAGTCGATCAGTTCACGTGTCGATACAGGAATGCCATATTTTCTAAGGGTATAAAATAATCGCACAAACATGTTGCGATCTCCCCATTAACGACGCGACATAAAGGCTAAACGTTCAAGTAATTGAACATCTTGCTCATTTTTAATCAAAGCACCATATAAAGGTGGAATCGCTTTTGATTTGTCATGGTTACGTAATACATCTTCAGGCATATCATCTGCCATCAACAAACTCAACCAATCAATCAACTCAGATGTTGAAGGTGGTTTTTTCAAGCCAGGTACTTGACGCAATTTGAAAAATACTTGTAAAGCTTCATTGACCAATGTACTAGCTATATTAGGGAAATGAACCGCAATAATTTCTCGCATCGTCGCTTCATCAGGGAATTCAATATAATGAAAGAAACAACGACGTAAGAATGCGTCAGGTAACTCTTTTTCATTATTTGAGGTAATGATCACGATTGGACGCTGAGTCGCTGTTATTGTTTCACCTGTTTCATAGACAAAGAATGACATTTTATCGAGTTCATGAAGTAAGTCATTTGGAAATTCGATGTCCGCTTTGTCAATTTCATCAATCAACAATACACAACGCTCTTCACTTGTAAATGCTTCCCACAATTTACCTGGTTTAATATAATTTTTAATATCATAAACACGGTCATCACCCAACTGACTATCACGTAAGCGTGATACCGCATCGTACTCATATAAGCCTTGCTGAGCTTTAGTGGTCGACTTAATGTGCCATGTGATGAGTTTTAAACCTAAATTTTCTGCAACCTGTTCAGCCAACAGGGTTTTACCCGTTCCCGGCTCACCTTTAACCAATAATGGTTTTTGCAGTGCACGTGCAGCCTTAACTGCAAGTTTTAGACTATCCGTCGCAATATATTGCGCCGTACCAATAAATTGTTGTACATCAACAGACATAAATAACCTTTATTTTTAATTTAAAGTGGTGAAATATTTTTCGCTGTGCTGCTTTTTTCTAGTGTGGTTTTATTAGATTTGTATTTTGACCAACAATAGCCAATGAGCAAGCCTAAGCCAATGACAAAGCTAATTAATGCTAAATTAGACCAAATGAGTGGTGAGTCTTTGGTTAAAACCCCAAAGAGCAAGCCAAAAGTTGCTGGTGCTAACGCAGAGTTTGGTCCTTCAGAAATCGTAGGGGTTGCAATCACTGCAAATACAATAATCCATGTAATACCACCTAATGGTGCGGGTAAGCGCTTACAAATACCCGCCCAACACCATAGAATTATCAATGCCCCAAGAATATATACAGTGACAGCGATACTGTCTTCTGGAATGGTATCTAACAATTCCAAAAAATTTGCCCATATTCCGGATAATTGATCAAGCACCGCGTAATCCTTCTGGCTCTACCGCATTTGGATTGATTAATCCTTCTGGCGGTACTTGGATAAAGAAACCTTTGGTTTGCAATGAGTCCATCACATGCAGGACATTGACTCGTGCAAGTTTTCGAGTTTCGCTGAGTTCTAAATGCATCACGAATGTTGCACGACCAAATGCCGTACGTAAAGCATCAGAAAGAACATCTAAAGGATCTGAGTTGTCATCTTCTAAAATTGCCGGGCGGGCAACGTAAAGATACATCTCATCCTTCTTACTCGACTTATAAATATTACAATGCATATCAAAAAACAGCGTCTACAAAATCAACGAACAGCATACATCAAAACAGCACAGGATTCATTAGCGTTTGTTAACCTAAGTGTCGAGATTTTTGCTAGTTGATAATTGTTTAATCAATTTAGCATGCTATTTATTTTGTAACATCCATCTCATTTATTCAATTACTTGCATTTGTGTTGTCAAATATAAGGCATCTTTTTTAAGTAATTCAATCAGTGGCTTGGTCAGTATTTCATAACGCCAACCGAGCAAATATGCTGGTAAATTTTGCTCATCACCATGAAAAACCACATGCTGATATAAAGTATTTAACCACTTTTTACGTATTAATACTTCTTTTGGAACAATGCATTGTTGCGCAATTTGTTCAATCAACTCATCGACCGCTTGCGTAATGCCTTGTGATGAATGACGAATTGGACGTGCCAAACGCAGTGGCCAACTTTCAGCTTCTGGTATAAATTTGAGTAAATCTAAAATAGTCTTGCCATGCTCACGAATAACATTTTGGCGAATATCTTTAATACCTGACAATTGAAAAATATTTTTGGGATTTTTTTCAACCAAATCAATCATTGTCGAATTTTTTAAAATAAAGCTACGAGGCTGATTAACCGCTTTGACCATTTCTTCACGCCATACAGACAATTGTTGCAATTGCATCAATTGTTTACGTGAATGACGATAATTTCCAACATCGGTATATAATTTTTCTTGCGGGGTTTCAAGCGCAATTTCTTGAGTTAAATGCTGACAATCTTCAAGCACACATGTATAAAGATTTTTAGCTTCAAGTTCAGCTTTCAGCTTATCTGCCAACTGCATAATATATAGCACATCATTGGCTGCATATTCCATTTGTGCAGCACTCAAAGGACGAGCAAGCCAATCTGAACGTGTCTGATCTTTATCAATTTCAATATCTAAAACGAGTTTAAGTGCATTTTGATAACTCACTTGTAAGCCATGCCCTAAAAATGACAATGCAACTTGCGTATCAAAGACATTGATAAGCGGTTGTTTGTCGGCATAGTGATAAATGAGATCAATGTCCTCACCACAGGCATGAAAAATATTTTGTTGTGCTGCAAAAATTTTTTGCCAAAAACAAGATAAATCTAAGGTTGTGCCATCCAATAAAAAAACATGATCATTCACATTAATTTGAAATACACCAAGTTTCGGCCAAAATGTATCCACTTTAATAAATTCTGTATCTAGCCCATACACACACCCCTGCGCCATTAAAGCGATTACAGTGTCAAGGTCAGCCTGTTCGGTGATAAATTTGGACATATCAGGTTCTATCAAAATCTTACATTTAAACTATGTTTATTTTACAACATTATATAAAATATGAATATATTTTTTTGGGCAAATTACTGGTCAAACATAGCTTATAAACACCTTATTGATCGCTATCATCTATAATAAAAAATAAACAAAGCAGGCTTTTTATTTCAAAATTAATTGCTTTTTCTCTTTAAGATATTTCAAGTAATCTTTAAATCAAAATACAGCGCTCTCATCATTGCCAATTTAAAAAATGAATACAAGTTATTTATAAAAAAAGCACTTTACAGTGCTTATTTCATTTTCATCCGATTATGCAGTGCCTGGCTAAGTGTATGACTATCAACATATTCAAGCTCTCCACCTTGTGGAACACCTTGTGCAATCCGTGTCATTTGAATATTCAAATGTTTGGTAGCTTCCACCAAATAGTGCGCAGTTGCTTGTCCTTCAACAGTAGCATTGGTTGCAAGAATAACTTCATCCACCTGTCCTGAACTTAAGCGTTGTAACAAATATGGAATACCAATTTCCTCAGGTCCAATCCCATCTAAAGGTGATAAATGTCCACCCAATACATGATATTTCCCACGAAAACTGCCACTTTGTTCAATCGCCATGACATCTGCAGGTGATTCAACCACACATAACACTTGTTCGTCACGATCTTTGGAAGCACAGATATCACAGACTTCATTTTCAGTCAGTGAATGGCATAGTGTACATTCATGAATATATGAGGTTGCTTCATTGAGCGCATGCGCCAAAGCAACAGCACCTTCACGATTTTTCATGATTAAATGCAATGCCATGCGTTGAGCCGATTTTGGCCCAACACTTGGCAAAATACGCAAGGCTTGTACAAGTTGATCAAAACGATCACTAAACACTAAGCGTATTCCTTAGAACATACCTGCAAGACCTGGTGGCAAGCCCATACCTGAGTTTGCGCCTTTCATTTTTTCTTCAGTGATCGCTTCTACTTGACGAGCAGCATCATTCATTGCCGCAGCAATCAAATCTTCAACCATGTCCGCATCATCTTGAAGTAATTCAGGATTAATTTCGATACGCTTAACCACGTTACGGCAAGTCATCGTCACTTTCACTAAACCACCACCAGCTTCTGCATGCACTTCTGTTTGCGCAAGCTCTTCTTTGGCTTTTTTAACATTGCCTTCCATGTCTTTTTGCATACGTTGTGCTTGTTGCATTAACATATTGATGTTCATAAAATTCTCCGAACATAAATTAAATAATTAGATAAGGTCTAAACCACGTTTAATATCACGAATAATATCATCAATATCTTCAAGACCAACAGAAATACGAATTAAACCTTCAACAATTCCTGCGGCTTGTTTAGCTTCGGCTGACATTCTGCCATGCGATGTCGTTGCTGGATGGGTAATGGTTGATTTTACATCACCTAAATTACTCGTAATAGATAAGAAGCGTGTATTATCAATCACAGTCCAAGCCGCTGTACGTTCACCTTTTACGATAAACGAAACAACTCCACCAAAACCACTTTGTTGTTTTTTTGCCAATTCATGACCTTCATGATTTGGTAAACCTGCATAATAAACTTTTTCAACTTTCTCATGTTGATCAAGCCATTCCGCAAGTTTTTGCGCGCCAATACAATGTGCTTTCATACGTAGGCTTAACGTTTCTAAACCTTTCAAGAAAATCCAAGCGTTAAACGGACTCATAGAATTGCCAAGTGTGCGAATCACACCATTAATTTCTTCTACAAGTTTATCTTTACCAACAACCGCACCACCTAAAGCACGACCTTGACCATCAATATATTTAGTTGATGAGTAGATAATCAAGTCCGCACCAAATTTAATTGGTTGCTGTAAAATAGATGTACAGAATGTATTATCAACTGCAAATAATGCATCATTAGCATGAGCAATATCTGCAATTGCTTGCATATCACCCACTTGTGCCAATGGATTTGATGGGGTTTCAATAAAAAGTAATTTTGTATTTGGACGGACTGCTTGTTTCCAAGCATCCAAATTTTCTAATTCAACAAATGTAACGTCAACACCAAATTTCACAACATATTTTTCAAAGAGTGAAATAATCGAACCAAATACAGCACGTGAACACACAACATGATCACCGGCTTTAAGGTAAGCCAAACAGATCGCATGCACAGCCGCCATACCTGAACTAGTTGCAACGGCACGTTCTGCACCATCCAATATAGCTAAGCGTTTTTCGAAAGCCTGCACCGTTGGATTGGTATAGCGTGAATAGGTATTTCCTGCGATTTCACCTGAAAATTTAGCAGCGGCATCGGCAGCATTTTCACAGACAAAAGAAGAGGTCAAGAAAATAGGTTCACTATGCTCACCCTCGAAAGTGCGATCATGCCCCGTACGAATGGCTAAAGTATCCAGTTGATATTCAATTTCGTCGTGTTGGCTCATCTCTAAACTCAGTCCGAAAACTGCCTTTGTAAATTATTGCCAATATTTTGAGCGTCTAATGTATTTAAGGTCAAGGTAAAAACGTAAATTATCGCTTAGACTTCGAACAAACTTCCACTCATCTGAGTTCAAAATTCATTATGGAACAACTCAAAAGTAAATTTCAGGAACGTAAGGCAAAAATTAAAAATTTGTCGACTCGAATTTTCAATGGAAAATCATTAGTTTTATCACAAAGTACACCTTATGAAGTGATTGCAGAACGTCATCAAACACGTGTACGCTACTACGCATCAGCAAATAAAAAATATAAAGAACCTTTAGTTTTTGTTGCACCTCTTGCAATTAGTATGGCGATCTATGACCTTTATCCGTATCGCTCATTGGTCAAATATTTTTCTGAACAAGGCTTTGATGTCTACCTGATCGATTGGGGAAAACTCACCTACAATGACCGTAACTTAACCTTCCTCGATTTTATTAAAACATCAATTCCATACTGCATCGAACACATTCGCAATCATTCTAAAAGTGAGCAAATTTCACTTCATGGTTGGAGTATGGCGGGTATTTTTGTATTGCTTTATACCGCACTCCATCAACCCAGTTATATTAAAAATCTTATTGTTTTAGGTAGCCCTATCGATAGTTATAAATCTGGTGGTATTGGACGTTTATACCGTAAAATCAATGCGTATTTAGCATATAATCAAAAACTTAAACATACACTTTATAACGGTGGTATTCCTCGAACATTCTTGCATACCCCTGGTATTATCAATGCGATTGGTTTTAAAGTTTTAGACCCTAAAGGTTGGTATGATGGTCACAAGAACCTATTGCAAAATTTGGATGATCAAAAAACCTTAATTGAACACGCCACACTTGGACATTTTCTCAATCATATGATTGATTACCCAGGTGGTGTAAACCAAGATATGCTATTTAATGTTTGGCTACAAAATCCACTCAAAGATGGAAAAATCACACTCGGTAAAACCATAATTGAGCTCAATAAAATTGATTGTTCACTCATGATTGGTGCTGGTAAAGGCGATCAAATGGTCACTGTAGCTTCTGTTCAACCCTTAGTCCAATTGACAAATAGCCAAGATGTCACGTTTACTCTCATTCCTGGTGGACACTTGGGTCTGATGTCGAATCAGAAAAGCGCTGATGAATTTTGGCCAACACTCTCAACGTGGCTATCGAAACGATCAAGTCCAATTTAAACAATCACTTCTCAGTTTAAATTGCGCTGATGATTTATTTAAATAATTTTAATTCCTGATTCGGGTGATGTCATGACGCAAACAGTTGCATTTATTGGTCTAGGCGCTATGGGTTGGCGTATGGCTGCGCACTTACCTCAACATTTCGATAGTGTTTATGTATGGAATCGAAATTTTAGCAAAGCTGAGCAACATGCTGAACAGTTTGGCACCATTGCGGTAAAACTAGAGCAAGCAGTACAAGCCGACATTATTTTTTCTTGCTTACCAACGAGTCAGGATGTTGAAGATTTGATTCAGCCTCTCAAGCTAAAAGCAGGCTCTATTTGGGTCGACTGCACAAGTGGCGTACCCGAATCTGCCAAAAAACTACAAACAACACTCGCAACACAACAGGTGCAGTTCCTTGATGCACCAGTCAGTGGACAAACCATTGGTGCTGAAAATGCAACCCTCACTTTTATGGTGGGTGGCCATCAAGATGCATTTAATCAAGCACTTCCTGCTATGCAAACGATGGGTAAATTAATTAAACGTGTGGGTGATGCAGGTGCAGGTTTTGCAGTCAAAGCTGTCAATAATATGATGATGGCAATTCATTTATGCGCAGCAGCCGAGGGCTTTACCACACTAAAAGCACACGGCGTAAATCTTAATGAAGCACTCGACTGTATTAATGCTTCAAGTGGTAAAAGTGGCGTGACCGAATCTGCATTACCACAGCGCATTTTAAACCGCAGTTTCCCTTTGACATTTGCTCTACCACTTCTCGCTAAAGATACAGGTATTGCGATTGACTTGATTCGTGAAGCACGTTTATCTGCACCTGTGACGGGCTTAACTTACAGTTTAATCCAATCTGCGAATGCACTTGCCGAACCTAACAGTGATTTTTCTACAGCAGTCAAACTTTATGAATCTTGGAACAATATTATTTTAGAATCATAATCTTAGAACTTTAAGTATAGAATTATCTTACTTATATCTATAAAACTCATCAAAACAACATAAGGATAATTTTTCACCATTGTATTCAGAAGAATC
The DNA here is from genome assembly GCF_048551395.1 of Acinetobacter sp. TY1. Lineage (NCBI taxonomy): Bacteria > Pseudomonadati > Pseudomonadota > Gammaproteobacteria > Moraxellales > Moraxellaceae > Acinetobacter > Acinetobacter sp. TY1. The sequence continues at coordinate 72,183 of NZ_JBLYZK010000008.1, read as the reverse complement.
ATCCTTATAATAAGATGAGACAATGTAATATGTCAGTTTTGAGGGAAACTCATGAAAAAAATTTCAATTGCATTACTAAGCATGGCAACTTTATGTGCCAGTTCAGTCTATGCTGCGGATGCAGCACAAGAATGTAAGAAATTACAAGATGACTCAAATGTCATTTATGCAGCAAAAGGTTTTTGTTTTAAAGACCCAGAGGCTAAAGCTAAGTACGGCAATGATAATTGCTTTACAAGCAAACCAAAATTTTCTGAAAAAGAGCAACAACGACTTGACGCGATCAAGGAACGTCAGAAAGAATTGAACTGTAAATAATTACAGCACAATTCAACTTTTAAGGAAAAAACATGTCATACGATGATCAGAATATTTTTGCCCGCATTCTTCGTGGTGAACTTCCTGCAATCAAGGTCTATGAAGATGATCAAGTTTTGGCATTTATGGATATTATGCCTCAAGCCGAAGGTCATACTTTGGTGATTCCAAAATTACCTGCGGTTACATTACTTGACCTTACCCCTGAGGCAGCAGCATATACCATTCAAATTGTACAGAAGGTTGCGAAGGCAATGGAGACTGCACTTGATGCAAAAGGTATTGTCTTAATGCAATTATCAGGTGTTGCGGCAGGTCAAACTGTTCCACATGTTCATTTCCACTTAATCCCCTCTTCGATTCATGAGTTGGGCCGCCATGCAGCTCAAATGGGTGATCAAGAGAAAATTGCATCGCTTGCAGAGAAAATTAAAGCCGCGCTCTAAGTACCTTATCTGATTCATAAAAAATGAGGCTCAATGCCTCATTTTTTATGTTCAAAAATCATCAAACGTCTTTTTATTTTAAAGTTTAAAAAATCCTCCATGTAATCAACGTCATCAAACTGTCATTGAACTTTCACTTTTTAGTAACACTGTTTGCAGATACTGCATGCACGTTAGTCAGTACCCACCTGCTGATCAACGCCATAAAAAGCGAAATAAATAAATGCCGTTTTGAACATGTTTTGGAGAATTTTGAATGAAAAAAATGCTACTCGCTGCAACAATTGCATCACTAGGCTTAAACGCAGCGCAAGCAGCGCCAACCATCTACGGTAAGCTCAACGTATCTTTAAACCAAGTAGACAATAAAGACTACAAAGGCACAGATGAAACTCAATTAAATTCAAATGCTTCCCGTATTGGGATCAAAGGCGAAGAAAAGCTAACTGATAATGTCGGTGTGGTCTATCAAGCAGAATGGGCTATTTCTACGGATGGTTCTGGTTCTGATACAGACCTCAGTGCACGTAACCGCTTCCTTGGCTTAAAATTTAAAGATATTGGTACAGTAAAAGCAGGTCAATATGACTCATATTTCAAGACCTCTGCTGGTAAATATCAAGATATTTTCAATGATGACACTAATCTTGATATCACCAAAACCATGTATGGCGAAGAACGTTTAAAAAACGTTGTCGGTTTTGAAACTGATAAAAACCTCATCGTTCCAGGTTTACAATTTAACGTTCAAGCACAAATGGGTGAGAATAATAACTCAGTATACTCAAGCAAAGAACGTGACAGCATTAATGGTGTTTCTACATCGTTAACCTATGAAAATAAAGACTATGGTATTGCGGCTGGTCTAGCAGGTAATTTTGCAGTTGCAGGTGCATATAATGCCCTGAGTTTAAAAGATATTGAATCGGATGCTTACCGTATCACGGGTTCCGTTGATTTAAGTACAATTGGTGCAAAAGGTCTAGTTTTCGGCGCATTATATCAATTTGCAGAGCCTTCTAACTCTCCTTCTGCAGATGCCCTTACAGCTGCAAAACTTGATACTCGCGTTGCTACACTCGAAGAAAAAGCTTGGTTGATTTCTGCTGGTTACACCATTCCAGAAACACCTTGGACAGTAAAAGGTCAATATCAATCTGCTGAAACACAATGGTCAGGTGGCGACCGTACCATTGACCAATATGGTCTCGGTGTTGACTATAACTTTAACAAACAAGCGCGTTTCTACGGTGTAGTTGCACAACAAAAACGCGATTGGCAAACTGATGATGACAAGAAAACGGTGTTTGGTTTAGGTATGGAATACAATTTCTAAATCAACCATTCCATTCAAAAAAAGGAACTCACCATAAGTAAGTTCCTTTTTTATATTCAGCTAGTAACTAAAAAATAACTCAAAAATGAATTAAGCATCAATCGCTGTTGCTGAAATACCAATATAACGCGACATGTCTGCAGCACCTAAATCTGACTGATAAACCACATAATCCGAATAAGTTGCTTGTTTTAAATCTTCCAATATATTGATTTGAATATCATGTGCGTGAACATCATCAACCGAGCGTTGCATAGTCGATTCATAAGCATCCGATATATATTCAAAACCTAAATCAAATGCAACAAATAAGGTATGTGGGCACGGTTGTACGTACTGCTCTTCTGCCCAATTGATAATATTTTGTTGGCAATGTGGACAGGCAATATTGCTATCTGCCTGAATGTCGAGCTTGATTAATTGAAAACTCATCGCAATATCATCAAAATTTAAAAATGCATTGTAAAAGATTCAATCGGTGATTAAAACCAACCTTTATGTCCTTTAATTACTGCATCTGCACAGCGTAACGTTTCCTGTGTTAAACCCCACAAACGATAATCCCCTGTAATTGAACCTGTCATAAAGTTATGCGTATAAGCAAAACTTAATTGACGCTGTGGATCACACCATGCACCTGAACCGTTATAGCCAATATGCCCAAAACCTTGTTTGGCTCGTTTCCCCATACTAATCACACGGTGATAACCCAAACGCCATTTCATTGGAATTGGCATCACACGGTCACGGCGGATACTTTGAATCTTACTCAACTCTGAAAATACGTGCGGTTGTATGAGTTGTTCCCCTTGCCTCTCCCCACCGTTTGCCAACATGGCATACATTTTCGCAAGACTGTGCGCATTAAATACACCATTGGCAGCAGGAATAATCGCTTGTAAGCCTTGATCACTAAAAAAACTAAAATCTTTCATGCCTTTCGGCACCATTGCATCTAAAAAATCTTGCGGATTTTGTCCACTAAACTCCGCCAATCTATCTGAAAAACTTGCTTTATGATGCTTTTTGACTTTATTTTTCGTTGTTTGCTTTGCACTTTGAGCAGCGTGCTGTTCAGGCGATTTTTCTTTAGGCAATATTCGAGCAACTCGACTTAATTGATCTTGAGGTACACCAAAATATGCACCATCCAACGCTAAAGGCTCAACCAAATAATGTTGCATCAAACCCTGTAAAGACTGACCTGTAGCCTTTTCCAATACTCCCCCGACTAACCATCCAAAAGTTAATGCTTGATAGGCGATATCCTGCCCCACAGCAAAACGAGGTGTTGCTTGCTCCATTACATGTAGCATATGTGCCCAATCAGCCATTTCTACAGCGTTTTGAATTACATTACGGATATCATATAAACCCGATTGATGGCTCAAAATATGACGCAAGGTCATCTCAGCTTTACCATTTTGAGCAAACTCAGGCCAATAGTGACTGACAGGAGTATCATAATTGAGTAAACCTTCACTTACGATAATATGTGCAAGCGTTGCAAGTACACCTTTACCAGTGGAATAACATACAGATAAAGTATCACTGCTCCACTGCTCAGTCAGAGATTTACGACCCGTGCAGATATCGACAACCTTTTCACCCTGAAAATACACCGCCAATGCAGCACCACCGTGCATCGTTCGACTGTCCTGCAAACGACTGAATTGCTCAGCAAGATCTTTAAAACGGTCATCTACAGTCCCTGTATAGTTGTTTTTGACTGCAAATAAAATATCCGTTAAACCACTCATGCCCTTTCACCTTTTGTTTTATGTTGATTATCCATTCAATTGAAAAAGCCTGCATTTCACAACGCAGGCTCTTGTCTTATAATTCTTTTAGAATACCACTGACATGTGGTTTTTGCGATGACTGATTTCGAATCAAAAAGGCTGTTTCGGTTTTTCGATTTTCGGTGAGTAGCTCAACTGTCGATGGTAAATAAATTGGCAACTTAAAAGACACATCAGCTTCATAAGCATCAGGTAAAGTTAGACTTGCTAAAGCCCGTGCTTTACTCCACATACCATGCGCAATGGCTTGTTTAAAGCCAAAAGCTTTTGCTGTTAATGCATGAATATGAATTAAATTATAATCGCCCGAAATACGTGCATAACGGCGACCTGTATCTTCTGAAATATTCCAACTTGTTAACACTTCATATACAGGTGTAGATGCTTCTTGTTTATTTTTTGATACACTTGAACCATCGGTTTTTTGACGAATTAAATAAGTGGTTACGCCTTCCATCACCACATCACCTGAAACTTTTGCTATGGTTAAGAAGTCAAACTGTACACCTTTGTCATGTGGCTTCAACTCACCAAATGTACATGTAAGCGTCAATTGCTCATTAACACCTACTTTACGGTTTTGTTTTACAGTATTACGAATATGCACCAAGCCTAAAATTGCAAATGGAAATGGCTCTGAAGTCATCATATGCATTTGTAAACTTTGCGATAACACTGCCAAATAAATTGCAGGAATATAGCCATTATTTTTAAAACCACAAACTTCGTTATACGATTTTAAATGATCGGTATCAATTTTGAATGAATCCACCACATACTCAATCTGTGGCAAAACTTTTTCACCTTTAGGCTTTTTAAAAATCAAACCTTGAATGACTTTTGGATATGCTAAGTAAGGCTTAGGCAATTGATTAAAGTGACGGCTATTCATATTTTACCTTTCTAATATTTGATCAATTTTGATTCTATTAAATAAAAAAATCAGGGATGTTTCAAGCACAGCCCTGACTCTTCTAACATTTAATGTGATGGTGTGGATAGGTTAAAATACTGTATTCTAGAAAATACAATCTAACCACTATTCTAATAACCATCACCACTAAAAATTTCTAATCTGATATTTCATGATCCATGAAAAAAAAACAATCACATCACATGAAATATCTTAGGACTTTAAATCTTTATATAGAATTTTATGCGCCCAATAAGCTCTGACCGCACACACGAACCACATTACCATTTAAACCAGTAGATGCTGATGATGCGAACAATGCAATCGTTTCAGCAACATCAACAGGCAAACCACCCTGACTCATCGAGTTCATACGACGACCCGCTTCACGAATAGCAAAAGGAATCGCCGCAGTCATTTGAGTTTCAATGAAACCAGGTGCAACTGCATTGATCGTAACGCCTTTTTTCAAAAGTGGTGCAGTAAATTTAACTAAACCAATAACACCAGCTTTCGATGCTGCATAGTTCGTTTGACCTAAGTTACCCGCAATACCTGAGATAGAAGATACACAAACAATACGACCATTTTCGTTCAGACCACTGTTATTTAACAAGTAATCATTAATACGTTCTGCCGCAGACAAGTTAATATTGATCACGAGATCCCACATGTCTTGTTTCATATTGGCAAGGGTTTTATCACGTGTAATACCCGCATTATGCACAATAATATCGAGTCCACCTTGTGCTACCGCAGCGGCTTTAATTTGTTCACCTGCATCTGCTGCTGTAATATCAAGAGCCACAGCAGAACCACCAATTTCACTAGCAACACGATCAAGATCAGCTTGTTGTGGTGGAACATCTAAACAAATCACATGTGCACCATCACGTGCCAATACATGGGCAATCGCTTCACCAATACCACGGCTTGCACCTGTTACCAATGCTGTTTTTCCTGCTAATGGTTTTGCCCAATCGACATTCACTACAGCCGCTTTAGATACACGAATCACTTGACCTGAAACATATGCAGAACGCGGTGAAAGTGCAAAGCGTAAAGACGATTCAAGGTTTGCAGCCGCATCTGCATCGACATGAATGAGATGTGCAGCAATGCCTTTTTTAAACTCTTTACCGACTGATTTAACAAAACCTTCTAAAGCACGTTGTGCAATAGCTTGCTTAATGGTTGATGCTGTTTCAGGCGTTAAACCGACAACAATAACACGACCTGAAGGTGCAATTTGGCGTGCTATCGGGCTAAAGAACTTGTGTAATTCATTCAACTGTTCAGAATTTTGAATACCTGATGCATCAAAAATAACCGCTTTAAATTTTGACTCTTTATCGCCTTCATTGAATGCATTTAAAGTTAAACCTGATTTTGCTGCTGCTTGTTGCAGTTCAACATTATTCCCTGCATAACTATTTGCATGCACATTGCTAAGTACTTGAGAAATTGAATCAGACAACATACCACCTGGCGCAGCACCAACAAGTACAGCACCTTTAATTACAGGTGTTGCAGATTCAAAACGATCTAGCGCAAGTGGTGATGGCAAACCTAAATTTTTAATGACAAATTTACCAATTGGAGATTTTGCAAATACTTGGTATTGGTCAGACATGTTTATTATCTCTCTGAAAATTAATTTTTGAATGAATCTGTTTATATGTCCGAACTTCAATGTAATGTCAGATACTTATATTTCAACAGATGCATGATGCTTGTTCTGAATCATACTTGACTCAGCTACTATATGTCTTGACCTGAAAGCATCCGTAAATGTCATTTCAGTCAATACGACCCTCTCAACAATATGCTAATGTACGTCTTAAGAATAGCGTAAACATGCTTGGAAAAGCCTTATGAGCAAAACAACTCAAGAAAATCCAACAGTCGAGGATTCTGCTGCGGAAGCGGTGTCAAAACCATCAAAACAGCGTACGAGTGCCAACAAAAGTACCACAGTTGCTTCTAAATCAGAAAGTACTTCACGGACACCACGTACCCGTGCTGCTACATCGACTCGAAAATCCACAGCTTCAGATACCAATAAAGTAAAAGTAGATGCGCCTTCAGCACCTACAAAACAAACATCCACATCTCAGGGAAAAACCATGACTCAAACTGTTCGTCGTGTAGCCATTCTTGGCGGTAACCGTATTCCATTCGCTCGTTCAAATGGTCCATATTTCCAAGCATCCAATACAGATATGTTTACTGCGGCGTTAAATGGCTTAATTGAGCGTTTTAACCTTCAAGGTCAATGTCTTGGTGAAGTTGTTGCAGGTGCAGTATTGAAGCACAGCCGTGATTTCAACATGACCCGTGAATGTGTTTTAAATACTCAACTTGCACCTGAAACACCTGCTTATGACATTCAACAAGCATGTGGTACGGGTTTACAAGCAGCATTCCTTGTGGCAAATAAAATTGCTTTAGGTCAAATTGAAGTGGGTGTTGCAGGCGGTGTAGATACCACGTCTGATGCGCCTATTGCATTTGGTGATGGCTTACGTAAAGCAATGCTTGAACTAAATATTGCTAAAACTGCAAAAGACCGTTTAAAAGCATTGTCAAAAATCAATGTTAAAGATTTACTTGATGCCCCTAAAAATGGTGAGCCACGTACAGGTTTATCAATGGGCGAGCACCAAGCTATTACAACGCTTGAATGGGGTATTTCTCGTGAAGCGCAAGATGAACTTGCAGCAACTTCACATCAAAAAATGGCAAAAGCCTATGATGCTGGTTTCTTTGATGACCTCATGACACCATTTTTAGGTTTAAGCAAAGACAATAACTTACGTCCTGATTCTTCAGTTGAAAAATTAGCTAAACTAAAACCAGCGTTTGGTAAAGGCGAAAATGCAACCATGACTGCGGGTAACTCTACTCCGTTAACCGATGGTGCATCGACTGTATTACTTGCTTCTGAAGAATGGGCAAAAGCCAATGGTCATGAAGTTTTAGCGTATTTGACTTTCACAGAAACTGCTGCTGTTGACTTTGTAGGTAAAAAAGAAGGTCTATTGATGGCACCTGCTTATGCTGTTCCACGTATGCTTGATCGTGCAGGCATTACGCTGCAAGATTTTGATTATTACGAAATTCATGAAGCATTTGCAGCACAAGTATTGTCTACACTCAAAGCATGGGAAGACACAACTTTCTGTAAAGAGCGTTTAGGTCGTGATGCACCATTGGGTTCAATCGATCGTAGCAAACTGAATGTCAATGGTTCTTCTTTAGCAGCAGGTCATCCATTTGCTGCAACAGGCGGTCGTATCCTTGCAAGTGCTGCAAAACTACTTAACCAAAAAGGTTCAGGTCGTATCCTTATTTCGATTTGTGCTGCTGGTGGTCAAGGTGTAACAGCAATTATTGAAAAATAATTCGATCATTACACAGCGAAAAATATTAAGCACCTCTCAGTTCGCTTAGAGGTGCTTTTGTTTTAAAACATTAATGCAAAATAGTTACCGTTTTGTAGTATTAAATACCCAATTATTTTATTTATCTATAGCGATTACTAAGGTCAATATTCCAATAACACTCACTCACAATAGGATATAAAATGACAAGTGAAGCTATTCGTAATCAGTAAGATGATTTTTATTAACTAACCCAAATTCAGTATTTATTTGTATCGACTTTCAAACCCATTCAAGTCAATTCGATTGCTTCAATTGATCGCCAATTACTTGTCAACAACATTGTTGGTGAAGTAAAGGTAGCACTTGTATAAGATTTATCAATCACTCATTCTACGTTAATGTTTCAACCAGTTTAAATAAGCCACCGATTCCGCAATTACGTAAAGTATTAAAAGGCATTCCAACCTATGACTGCACTTTAAACAGAGGCATGTTTAATCTTCCATGCACTTGATGCACTCAAAAGGTTTGAAGTATATGTTGTTGTCGATGCTGGAGGTGGCACATCTGTTACGATATATTAAGCAGCTTTACGCCGAATTGAATTATTCTGTGAATTACAACTTGATTGGAAACGTGCTAAAACCGTTACACAATTTATGGATCTATTCATCAAAATAGATGGCACGGCGGGTATTCAATTTGTATCTAAAAAACCAGATTAATTTCCCTTTAATTGCTGTAAAAAAACCGTATCAATGCCTATCGATACGGCTTTTAGCGAAAGATTATCTATAAATTTTAAAATAAATACATTCATTTTTCTAATATGACAATTTCTTATTTCATAGTCACCATAGAACTAACTCCCAAACGTGCCTCAATGTAGTCATAACACCATTGGAAAATAAAGGTATATACCAAAATACACATCGTCATACTAAAATCGAGCAAAATAGCTTCAAGTAGACTCATATTCAAAGCATAAGCAACCATTGGAATAGTCGCCAACATTAAACCACCTTCAAAACCAATCGCATGCATAATACGAACAGGCACAGTACGTTTAAGCTGATGCTTCTTTTCATACTTTTCAAAAAAATGATTGAAAATCATATTCCAAATCACAGAAGTGACCGCCATAGCGATACCTAAAGTTCCTGTAATTTCCATTGGTACTTCAAAAATAAAACTTAATGCAATTGCGATGATCACTAGAAGAATAATCTCATAAGTCAACGCATGCACGACTCTTCTTTTTGAAATCATCATAAATCATTTCCTCTAAACTACAGATGGAATCATTTTATGTGCTTATTATTGATTAATCGAGTTAGATTCTTTCAATTTTTTTGATAGGATAGATGTTAATATTTTTACTCACTTACGACCAATGAACATCAACCAAGAACAATTAATCATTTTCAAAACGGTAATGGAAACAGGTTCATTCTCTGCAGCGGCACGTAAGCTCGGTAAAGTTCCCTCTGCCGTAAGTATGTCAATTGCGAATATGGAAATTGATCTCGATTTAAAATTATTTAGCCGTGAAGGTCGTGAGCCACTGCCTACAGCACAAGCACAAACTTTGTTTGAACGTACCGAACAGCTACTCACAGAAATGAATCAATGGAAACAACATGCCTATGCGCTAAGTGTTGGGCTTGAATCGGCATTAAATATTGTGGTGGTATCTGAGTTACTACATACTGATTGGACAAGTTATATTGCACTGCTTGAACAACAATTTCCCGAATTACAGATCAATATTTTTTCTGCACCGCAAGAAGATGCTATTAAAATGCTGATGAATAAATCAGCTCAACTTGCGCTAATGTTTGAGCGAGAGCAACTTGAAACAAGTGAGCAATTTGTTGAATTAAAACGTGAAGCTCTGGTTCCTGTCGCATCAATACAACATCCTCTTGCCCAATTGGAATATATTGCATTTGAAAAAATTCTGAAAAATCGTCAAATAGTAGTGGCAAGCCGTGACCGCACGATTAAACCCGAACTGCTCTACTCACAAAAATATTGGCGCACTGACAATCATCATTCAGCTTGCGTGATGATTTGCCAAGGTCTCGGTTGGGGTGTACTCCCTCTGGAAATGCTGAATGAAAACCCACTGTTACAGCAACAATTAAAAATTTTAAACTTTTCTGATTTCACACCGAAATTTGAATATTATGTCGATTTGGTTTGGAGTCGTGAAAGTGAACTCGGGGCTGCTGCTCGTTTTTTGATTGATTACATCCGAAATCAAAGAATTCAAGCAAATTAAAAGCCGTTTCAAGACTTTTTTTACTTTTGCTCAAAGCACAATGTGCTATAAATAAATACACAAGTATTTTAACCAAGAATTAAATCGTAATGACACAATCCTCTTTAGCACAATTAAAAGCACTCACAACTATTGTTGCCGACACAGGTGATTTAGCTGCAATTGAACAGTTTCGTCCATTGGATGCTACCACCAATCCATCTCTGATTACGGTTGCAGCCAATCAACCTGAAAACCGTGTACTCATTGAAGATGCATATACTCAAGCCAAAGCAGAAGGTTATCTGCATGATGAACTTATTGAACGCACCATCGATATACTTACGGTTAAACTTGGAGTTGAAATTTTAAAGATTGTTTCAGGGCGTGTTTCAACTGAAGTCGATGCCTCTTTATCTTATGATACAGATGCAACGGTTGCCAAAGCACATGAGTTATTAAAACTATATAAAGAATATGGCGTTGAACAAGATCGTATTTTAATTAAAATTGCTTCAACTTGGGAAGGTATTCAAGCAGCAAAAATATTAGAAGCTGAAGGTATTCATTGTAATTTGACATTACTCTTTGGTTTACACCAAGCCAAAGCCTGTGCAGATGCAGGGGTAACCCTAATTTCACCGTTTGTGGGACGTATTCTAGATTGGTATAAAAAAGCTGAAAATGTTGATCATTACCCTATCGAAAAAGACCCTGGTGTTTTATCAGTTAAACAAATTTATCATTACTACAAACAGCACAGCATTAAAACAGAAGTGATGGGTGCAAGCTTCCGCAGTGTCGATCAAGTCCTTGGGCTTGCAGGTTGTGACTTATTAACCGTTGCACCGAATCTGTTGGCAGACTTGAACAATGAGCAACGTGTAGTCACAGCACAATTGACTGTTGATCATGTCCACTCAAATCATGAAGAAACACATCAAGTAATTCAAAAAGATGATTTTAAGTCACAACTTGAACATGACTTGATGGCATTCCAACTGCTTCAAGGTGGCATTGATGGTTTTATTCGTGCCCGTGATCAACTAAGTACCTTATTGCGTCAATCTTTTGGTATTGATGCAACAATTCACCACTAAACAACCATGTAAAATATTGATATAAAATTACGTTATAAATACCCTAAAAATGTACGCTTTATGTGTACAAGTTAGCCGAGTTTGTTATGATGCTTCTCGGCTTTTTTATTGAATGAGCCAATAGCTTTCCAATATTTTATCAAAAGGTGAGACATAGTGTTTGGCGTTATAGATTATTGGACCTATATCATTGGAACCATTTTCATTGTTATTTTACCAGGTCCAAATTCATTGTATGTCATGTCCATCGCCTCACGCTTTGGTGTGAAAACTGGCTATATTGGGGCGCTCGGTGTTTTTACAGGCGACTTAATTTTAATTTTATGCACTATTTTAGGTGCAGCATCATTATTGCATGCATTTCCTTGGCTCTTTATTTTACTTAAAGTCGTTGGTGCAAGTTATTTGGCATATTTAGGAATACGCCTTTTAATTGCAGGTTATCAGACATGGTTCAAAAAAGCCGAAAAGATCGTGGCTTCCACGACAACAAATCAAACTGAACAACAAGACTTTCATCCCTACCGTACAGCGCTGACTATTAGTGTGTTGAATCCGAAAGCTATCTTTTTCTATTTATCGTTTTTCGTACAATTTGTAGATCCAAACTATCCGTATCCTGCAATGAGTTTTGCAGTACTGTCTGTCAGTTTACAAATCATTAGTATGGGCTATTTGACTCTGCTCATTTTTTCAGGTGTGAAACTCGCAAACTTTTTTAATACCCGTTATAAAATTGTAGCTATTGGTGTTGCCTGTGTCGGAATCTTATTCTGTGGCTTTGGTCTAAAACTTGCAACCTCGACTATGGTTTAATTTTTTGTTTCTATTTCCACCAATATTCCGATGATAATCAAAAAATATCATCCTGCTCATTTTTATGTATATTTCCAATGATGACTTTTACATATTTTGCGCATATGCGTGATGTTCATCGGTTATGCTTTCGCTCAGTACTATATTTTGGCATCGCTGAAAGTAAGTGAATATCAAGCTTGATTAAATCTAAAAATTGAATATTTGTTAAAATTTAAACATGTAAGCAGAAAGGAATCATGCAAAAAATCATTCAAGACTTCTCCATCCCCGCCGTATTTGCAGGTTTTATTACTTTTCTAATTGGCATTAGTGTTTCCGCAGTATTGGTCATTCAAGCGGCACAAATTTTAGGTGCATCTGCGGAGCAAATTACTTCTTGGTTTTGGGCTTTAGGCTTAGGCATTGGTCTTAGTGGACTCATTCTCTCTTGGAAATTTAAATACCCCGTTGCAACAGCATGGTCAACCGCAGGTCTTGCCCTCATTATGGCAACAGGCAGTGGCTACAGCTTATATGAAGCTATTGGCGCATTTTTAGTCTGTGGATTATTAACAGCTATACTCGGTTTCATGGGTATTTTTGAAAAAGTCCTCTCTTATATTCCGCAAAGCCTCACGAGTGCTATGCTTGCAGGTGTATTGCTCAAATTCGGCATCGCACTTTTTACAAGCATGCAAACCGATTGGGCTTTTATTTTATCTCTCTTAGCCGTTTATATTATCTCGAAACGCTTATGGGCACGTTATTGCATTGTTATTACCGTCATTGCAGGGCTGATACTCTGTCCAATATTTATGGAATTCCATATGCCTATTGTACATTGGTCATTGGCAAAACCTGTATGGATTAGCCCTGAATTTACATGGTCGGCTATTCTTGGACTTGCTCTACCTTTATTTGTCATCAATATGGCTTCTCAGTACCTTCCAGGGATTGCAATGATTAAAAGCTATGGTTATCAACCGCATGTTAAACACCTCATTGGCTGGACAGGTCTGACCCAAGCTTTACTTGCACCTTTTGGTTGTTATAGCGTAAATATTGCTGCCATTAGTGCAGCAGTTAGTCTTGATGATCAAGTCCACCCTGATCCAAGCAAACGCTATATTGCAGGTATCAGTTGTGGATTTTTTTATATTATCATGGGCTTATTTGCAGCAACACTAACTAGTTTGTTGATGTCATTCCCTAAATTATTTATTATTGTACTTGCAGGAATCGCACTTTTTGGCACCATTAGCCACAATATTGCCATTGCCTTTCAAGATGTCGCAGATCGCGAAGCGGCATTACTGACCTTTTTATTTTGCGCGTCAGGTGTACAGTTTTTCGGTATCGGTTCCGCATTTTGGGGACTATTGTTTGGATTTTTGGTTTCATTCATTCTGAAATTTAAAAATAAAACCTAACAAATTCTCAATACGCTTAACAACGGCATATTCATCACATAAATTTTGAATATAAGATAATCAAGATTCAGGTAAATCATCTTCACAATTTTAGTTGAAAATGACTGCCTGATCTTGTAGTTACGAACATCCAAGCAAGGGTATTGTGCGTGATTAGGCTCAATTGGCAATACATTCTATAAGCTACTACAATAATTACTTAAATTAATATCTACATGGTTCAAAGCACATATGTAAAATAATAAATATAGATTCAAATTTGAACACACAATGGATTGATCTATCTGTTCAGGAGAAACCTGATTTAAAAAATCTTATCATATTGGACAAATAATCTAATTCATTTTTATTATGTAACTTTATTCATTATGATTTTTATAATAGAAAAATAAAAATATCGCCTAAATTTAGGTCAAAAAAAAGCTTATCCAGTGATGGATAAGCTATAAAACTTGAATACAATAAAAAGAAACTACAGCTAGATTCTTGAGATAATTATATAAAATTTAAACTATATTGCCAATATTTAAAAACTATAAAATGAGATAGATTGGATATTAAAAAGTAAAATAACCCAAAATAATGTGATGCAAATCACATTATAGTAGCTTTGGATTTTAAAAATACAATTACATAGACTAAAGTCTAGTTAAAGTAATAATCTAAATCGCTGGATAAATTCCTGTACCTTCAGGCCAAGGTGATAACAATTCAAAACCATCGTCTGTGACCAAAACCATGTGCTCCCATTGTGCAGACCATGATTTATCTTTGGTAACCACTGTCCAACCATCATTGAGCTCTTTCACAGCCGCCTTGCCCATATTGACCATAGGTTCAATGGTAAAAACCATACCTTTTTTCAAGACCATACCCTGTCCTGCTTGACCATAATGCAAAACATTCGGCTGTTCATGATAAACCTTACCAATACCATGACCACAATATTCACGTACAATGGTATAACCATCTCTCTGTGCAACTTGCTGAATTGCATGACCTACATCACCCAACGTTGCTCCTGGTTTTACCGCATGAATCCCTGCAACCATTGCTTCGTATGTTGTATTAATGAGTTTTTTTGCTTCAGGTTTGACATTCCCAACACAGTACATACGGCTGGTATCACCAAAATAACCATCTTTAATAATCGCAACATCAATATTAATAATATCGCCATCTTGTAAAACAATTTTTGCCGATGGTATACCGTGACACACGACCTCATTTGGCGAAATACAAGTCGTTTTGGTATAACCGTAATAACCAATATTGGCAGGTATGACTTTCAATTCATTGACAATAAAGTCATGGCACAAGTCGTCTAAATATTCTGTCGTCACACCAGGTTTGACATAAGCTCCGATCATTTCTAGTACCTGAGCAGCAAGACGCCCCGATATACGAAGTTTTTCAATATCCTGTTCAGTTTTAATAGTGACTGCAGAAGCTTTCATGACTTAACCCTCTTTTGAGAAACATAAGTATACGCTTTCCTATCCAATAGGGCGAACCGAATATATAAAGTACATATTAAATGGGAAATAGTATGTATTAGTCTAATTTGTCCAAACAAAGTACATACAAAAATAAATTCGCATATTCAATAATCACTCATTTTCAACTTCAAATATCATATTTTTAGCTTAGATATCATTTGTTTATTTAGAATTTAATGGAATAATACATAACTAAATTATATGTGATTGATAAAATAAAATACAAAAGTAGTTGTATTTACTCTAAAATTATTTCCTTTTGCAATATCTTTCCTTTTATGACTAGTCTCCGCACACGGGATATTATTGCATTAGGGTTCATGACCTTCGCCTTATTTATTGGGGCAGGCAATATTATCTTTCCACCGATTGTTGCTCAGCAAGCCGGTGAACATGTTTGGTTAGCTGCTTTTGGTTTCTTAATCACAGCCGTTGGCTTACCCGTTTTAACGATTATGGCGCTGTCTAAAACAGAAGGTTCCATCGCTATTCTAAGTTCTCCGCTTGGAAAAGTGGCAAGTCTACTCTTGACTGTAGTTTGCTATCTTTCTGTTGGGCCATTATTTGCAACACCACGAACAGCCACTGTTTCTTATGAGATTGGTTTTTCTTCGTATTTTGGTGATTCAGCAAGCAGCTTATTCATTTATAGTGTTATTTATTTTGCGATTGTCACAGTCGTATCGCTGTATCCAAATAAATTGCTCGATACTGTTGGACATTTTCTTGCACCGCTTAAAATTATCTCCCTTGCGATTTTAGGTATTGCTGCATTTATTATTCCAGCAGGATTAGTCCCACCAGCAATTAACAACTATGTTACAAGCCCGGTATCTGAAGGTTTCGTCAATGGTTATTTAACCATGGATACTTTAGGTGCATTGGTTTTCGGTATTGTGATTATTCATGCCATCCATTCACGTGGCGTTACTGATCCTAAACTCGTGACTAAATATGCCATTATTGCAAGTTTAATTTCAGGTGTAGGCTTAACCCTTGTTTACTTAAGTTTATTTAAACTTGGGCTTGGAAGCCATGAAGCCGCACCAAATGCCGCTAATGGTGCCATAATTTTACATGCTTATGTACAGCATGCTTTTGGTGATATGGGATCAATCTTCCTCACCATTCTCATTTCTCTTGCCTGTATGGTCACTGCAATTGGCTTAACCTGTGCTTGTGCTGAATACTTTTCGGAACTTACTAAAATTCCCTATAAGATTTTAGTTTTCATTCTCGTATTATTCTCCTTAATTATTTCAAATCTTGGTTTGACTAAATTAATTGCAGTATCTGTACCTGTACTTAGCGCAATTTACCCACCAGCAATTGTGGTTATTATTTTAAGTTTCTTTTGGAAATTCTGGAAAAAACCATCACACGTTGTTGCACCTGTAACAGCTATTGCATTTGCATTTGGAATTATTGAAGGCATTAAAGTTACTGCTTTTGCAGATATTTTACCCGATGCTTTACAACATCTACCACTTAATGCACAAAATCTCGCATGGTTATTACCTTCAATTGCTGTATTGATCGTTTGTATTGTGATTGACAAAATTCGAAATTAAGACATTTCTTATTTTTATGCCGTAAAGTTAAATCTTACCCCGATTTAATTTGATTTGTGACCAATACTTGCCATTTTACCCAAATGTGCAACTATTGCTTACACTCGGTGCAAGTGCTACGATCCAAATATCAGATGAAAATACCCCCGAATATCGAGATCAACCCATTTAGGATTGATGCTTTGGTATTTCTCTTTTTCAGTGATTTTGTTTTAACTTAACTTATTGTGTAATTTTCAATCAAAATAATACTAATTTAGTAAATAAATAAGCTATTCCATTTTTGTCATAAATATGTCACAATTAATTCACATAATAGTAGTATTTTCTCTTGAAATATTCCCATATTGTGGTAAAACTAGAATACAAATCAGACTAAAACACATGGTTTTTTAGTCAAACATAACAATAGGAGGTATGGAGATGTTATCAATACATTTCAACAAGCAATTCTTCATTAATTCTTTAAAGACCAATAGCAAATTGGTCATTTATATAAGTACGACGCTTGCCATTTTTTTAATGATTCTTATGCATGGTTTAATTCAAGGCAATTTACAACCTGAATTCTTTGGTTATGCACTTATTGTAACTGCTGTCTTTTATATTTGGGACATCATTGACCACAGCCAGCGTAAACAACGTCGCATCAGTCCTTCTGATTAAAAAAGGGATGACTTTGTCATCCCTTTTTTGTAGCACAAATTGAATAATAAAAATTCAAATACTTTTTTCATCTATTTAATTTTCAATCTTTTTTTCTTAGCTTTACATTTAAATCAAAGCCAATGTTGCACCCCACAATAAACCACCTGTTGCAACAATCTCTCCAATGACCAATAACAACATCGCACAGCGCATCAACCATACAGGTAAACTTAATTTTCCTAATTTATGCGGTTGACGAAATTGGTTTGTCGTATCTTGTAAAAAGCCATGCACAATATAGCTTAAGATTGAAAAGCTAAAAAACAGGACATTAATCAATACAAAAGCAAGATTAAGTTCTGCCGACCATACTGAAAAATAAGCTAAAACCGCTAAAATTAATGTCGCAGGTGCATACAGCAGACTACTTCTATGTGCAATATCGACATAATAATGTGCCTTAGCATGTACAGAACGACTGATCTGCCAATACTTCCAAACTCCTGTGAGCATACCGACCCACAAATATAGACCACTAAAAATAATGGCAATCTTAACGGCAAAGCTCAATTGTTCAACATCCATATCATTTTCCTCTTTATTTTTTATGCCCCATCTTAACAAGCTCTGCAAATATTTTATGACTTTTCGGTCACACTCAAACCTCAGTTTCTTTTTAGAACTCATGTATGTTTAAGCTATCTTCTCTAGTACAATACGATGATTATTATGAGCAGTTATGAAAACATGACCATTACTTGTAAAGATGGTTATACCCTAAATGCAAAATTTTACCCATCACAAGGTGACACAACCCAACTGCCTATTCTACTTTGTCCCGCCACAGGAATCACAATGGGTTTTTACCACTCATTCTGCGAGTGGTTAGCAACACAAAATTATCATGTTATGGTGTTCGACTTTCGTGGCATTGGACAATCTTTATATACGGAATTAAAAAAGAGTGAAGCGAGCATTCAAGATTGGGGAATTTTAGATATTCCGGCTGCCATTGATAGCTTACTGAACAAGACACAACAACAAAAAGTTATTTTGATTGGTCACAGTGCAGGTGGACAGTTACTCGGAATTACACCTAATTTTCAGAAAGTTGCTCGATTAATTGCAATTGCAGGTTCAACAGGTCATGTTAAAGGACTCAAAGGACGTACCAAAAAAATGGCGCCTGTGATGTTTAATGTTGTGTTCCCCGTATCGATTGCGCTGAAAGGTTATGGCGCAACTCAAATGCTAGGCATGGGCGAAAATTTACCAAAGAATGTTGCACGCCAATGGGCACAGTTCTGTAGTAAGCCTGGTTATGTAATCAATGCTATTGGTAAAACCATTTTTAATGATTATCATCAGCAAATTCAATGCCCTATCACAGCTATTTATGCTTCAGATGATGAAATTGCTACCGAAGCTAATGTCAATGATTTACTGCGTTTATATCCAAATGCGAAAACAAATAAAATTGAACTTCAACCGACTCAGTATGATCAAAAAGCCATTGGTCATATGTTGATGTTTAAAAAATCACATCACCATATTTGGGCTGTTATTGCCGAACAAATTGCAGCCTAAGTTTTCTATAGTTTTCTTTAAATCGACTTTAAAATAGTCTTTTACATATTTCTAAATAAAAAAAATGCCTCAAATTTTGAGGCATTTTTAATATCAATTTTAAAATTAAATTATTTCAATGAGTTAAATACCTTAACCTCTAGATTCAGGCTTAGTGATTTTTACCCATTTAATACGATTTTCATCCATTTCCAGAATTTCAAACCAAATACCATCGTGTTCAATCTGTGTGCCTTGTTTTACTTCACCTTGAGTTTTATCCAAGATTAGACCTGCAACACTAAAGTATCCTGAATCTTCATGTACCAGATCTAAATCAAGCATACCCATTTCAAGCTCAAGCTGATACAGATCAAGCATTCCCGATGCTTTCCATGTATTTTCATCAATTTTCGTGAGTTCAAGCTGCTCATCGGCATCAGGAAATTCACCTGCAATTGCTTCAAAAACATCGAGCGGTGAAATCAAACCTTGGATATTACCAAATTCATTACTAACTAGAACCAGTGAACCTTTTGAACTACGCAATGTATTAATCGCATCAATCACTTTCATTTTTTCAAAAATGAAAATCGGACGACTGCGTTTTAACAGTTTTTGCAATTGTTCTTCGTCATCCAAAGCATCAATCAATTCTTTAGCACGCGCAATAGTCACAACTTTATCTAATTGACCACGACATACAGGAAATAGACTGTGCGGAACGGCTAGAATTTGCTCACGAATTTTTTCATGATCATCATCAAGATTAATCCATGAAATTTGCAGACGAGGTGTCATAATTGAAGCTACGCTTCGTTCAGCAAGTGTTAAAACACCACCAACCATATAGCGCTCTTCATCACCAAAGGCTTTTTGTGCAGCCAATGATTCACCTGTTTGCAACATCAAATCATCATCAAGCTTACTTCCCATCAATTTCAAGATGGAGTCTGCAGTACGGTGACGCAGTGGAATTTTAGACTGATGCTTTTCTACATTTCGGTTTGTAAATTGGTTAAATGCTTCAATCACAATCGCAACCCCAATACCTGAGTAGATATACCCTTTCGGAATATGAAAGCCAAAGCCTTCAGCGATTAAACTAATACCAATCAATAATAAGAAACTTAAACATAGAATAATGACGGTCGGATGACGATTTACAAAGTTGGTTAATGGTTTCGATGCAACTAACATAACAACCATTGCGACAATCATCGCAACCATCATTACATAGATATTGTCGACCATACCAATTGCAGTAATCACTGAATCTAAAGAAAAAACAGCATCAAGCACGACAATTTGAGCAACAACTGCGGCAAAGCCTGCATAGACAACATTATTTGTTGTTACCTGAACTTCAATTTTACCTTCCATTCGCTCATGCAATTCACTGACTGCTTTATAGAGTAAGAATAAACCACCAAATAGAAGAATTAAATCACGCCCAGAGAAGGTCAAGTTAAAGACCGTAATTAACGGCTTTGTAAGCGTAACAAGCCAAGAAATGGCAAATAATAAGCCCAAACGCATAATTAATGCGAGGCTGAGACCCAAAATACGTGCTTTATCACGTTGTTCTGGAGGAAGTTTATCTGCCAAAATGGCAATAAAAACAAGATTATCAATACCAAGTACAATCTCTAACACAATCAGCGTTAACAGACCAACCCAAATACCGGGATCCATTAAAAATTCCATTGATTAGAACCCCTGCACTGTATTTTTTTACAGCTAAAACAATTTAACCCACACGGCGATGGATCCATGAAAGATACCTTTTTCAATAAAGTGACTTTTATTATGCATAAATGGATACATTTGTAATTCTTTTTTTTTGAAATGTTACATTCTGAAATAATAATATTTTAACCTAGACCCAATCTGAGCTTTGCACGCCATCTTCATGTTGTTTTTAAATGAAATATCACTGTACAAATCGATAATATTTAAACATCTGATCATTCATCCATTTTTTTAAATCTTTTTTCATTTTGATTAATACATAAATGACTTTTTTATTTATATAAAAATATCCTATAAATATTTTTGATATTTCATTTATGTATATGACTTTCTAGACATCATTTTTTGACCATTGACCAAATATTAAAGTGCTTAAATTCCTGTAAAATAAAAAATAGTCCTCTTAATGATGATTAGAAATATTTTCTCAACTCACTTAAAGTTTTTAATTTATTTTTAACTTTAAATTAATCATAAACCTAATGGAATTTTCAGCCATGACAATTGCTCATGCCTTAACGTTCAAACGCATATCAAAGGACATTACACATACATGTTATGAAGGCACCTATCTCAATCATGATGAGGTTTTAGAACAACATCAGATCAACATTAGGGTAATGCACAAGAATCAACAACAAGAACTTACGTATCAGGTTATTCTTGAAAATACACAACCGACAGCACAACTGACGCAAGTGAATATTATAAATTCTCAAATACTTACAGAAGCAACACGATTTGCGCAAAGTATTATCGCATTCCATCAAAATCATGACAGTTATGCCCTGTCATTACTGAATGAACATGTGTAGTTTAATGCCTAGGAGAAATCTTTATAGTGGATTTCTCCTGTTTTTTCAGATAAATGACTGAACAATTATTGATACATCTATCTAATTTCAAATAATATAAGTAATATAGCGATCAGACGATAATTAAAAAAATGGGATTTAAGAATGTCTAAGAAGTACTCGAAATTTTTACCTACATCAGACGAATTTAATTTGGAAGAATTTCCATTTTATTGGGTAACGCAAGTGCATGCACAATACGTTTTAAATGTAGATCATGCTTTGAAAAAATATGGCGTTGATAACTCTCGCCGTCGCTTGCTACTTGCTCTCAATGCAAAGCCACATGCGAGTGTTTCCGATCTTTCAGATATGATTGTGTCTAAAATGTCGACCACTACAAAAATCGTGTATCGTTTGAAAGATGAAGGTTTTGTTGACACCTATTCATGCACCGAAGATGCACGTATTACTCGTGTACATTTGACAGATTCAGGCAAAAAAATGACTGAGAAAATCAATGATCTCATGAGTGTTGTACTTGAACAATCATTTGAAGGCTTAACACCATTACAAATTGAAAAAATGATGGAATCGTTAAAACATATTTTTAAAAATCTTGCACATTAAAACAAGCATATAAATGTTTGACCAAAACTGCTTTAAATCAACCAGGATTAAAAGCAGTTTTTTATTTCCTTTAATGTAAACGAAATAAAAAAACCTCCGAAGAGGTTTTTTTATTTATTAAAGATACAACAACTCAAATTAGTCGCCTGTATACCCTTTTAACTTTAAACGGTAAGCATGTAACAATGGCTCTGTATAACCTGATGGCTGCTCTGCACCTTTGAATACTAAATCATAAGCTGCATCATAAGCATAACAATTAAATGCTGGACCCATTGGTGTATATAAAGGATCATCCGCATTTTGACCATCAACAATAGTCGCCATACGTTGCATTACTTCTTCTACTTGTTCTTTGGTTACAATACCGTGACGCAACCAGTTTGCAACATGCTGAGAAGAAATACGTAATGTTGCACGATCTTCCATTAAACCAACATTATTGATATCTGGAACTTTAGAACAACCTACACCTAAATCTACCCAACGAACAACATAACCTAAGATACCTTGAAGGTTATTTTCAAGCTCTTTAGTTTTTTCTTCATCAGACCAATTTGTATCGGTCGCCAATGGCGGTGTTAATAAGTCATCTAAAGGTAAAGCTTCTGTTTGTAAAAGCTCTTTTTGGCGCTCAGAAACATTACATTGATGGTAATGAATCGCATGAATCACTGCACCTGATGGTGATGGCACCCAAGCACAGCTTGCACCCGCTTCAGGATGTTCAATTTTGGTATTATACATATCAAGCAATAAATCTGGTTTTGGCCACATGCCTTTACCAATTTGCGCTTTACCACGTAAACCAGCTTTAAGACCAATCATTACGTTACGGTTTTCGTACGCTGGGAACCAAGTTTGCGCTTTCACTTCGCCTTTACGAACGAATGGACCTGCTTCCATAAAGGTATGAATTTCGTCACCAGTACGATCCATGAAACCAGTATTAATGAAGATAGTACGGTCTTTCGCTTGCGCGATACAATTTTTCAAGTTTACAGATGTACGACGCTCTTCATCCATAATACCGATTTTAAGTGTCTTCGCAGGTAAACCAAGAGCGTGCTCAGAACGCTCAAACAATTCAACAGCAAAAGCAACTTCTTCAGGGCCATGCATTTTCGGTTTAACGATATACATCGAACCTTTACGAGAGTTATGATTTTCGTTCTGACCTTTAATGTCAGCGAAAGACAATAACGGTGTAATTAACGCATCCATGATTCCTTCGTAGATTTCAGCACCATCTACAAGAATCGCAGGATTCGTCATCAAATGACCTACATTACGAAGAAGCATCAATGAACGACCATGAAGTTTCGTTTCACCGCCAATAAGGTTTTTGTGCGTACGGTCTTTGTTTAAAGTACGCGTAACTGTTTTACCGTTTTTCACGATAGACTCAGTTAAATCACCTTTCATTAGACCTAACCAGTTACGGTAGCCTTCAACTTTCTCTTCTGCATCTACTGCTGCAATTGAATCTTCTAAATCTTGAATAGTCGTTACAGCGGCTTCAAGAACCAAGTCTTTAACGCCTGCAGCATCAGTTTGACCAATCGGGCTTGTTGCATCCACTTCAATGATAACGTGCAAACCATTGTTCAATAGAACAATTTCAACAGGTGCAGCTTCATCACCATTAAAGCCAACAAATTGTGCTTCTTTTGCAAGTGTTGTTGTAGAGCCATCTTTCAAGCTTACAACTAATTTTTTACTTTCCACCGCATATTTGGTCGCATCTGCATGCGAACCTGCGACAAGTGGGAATGTTCCATTTAAGAAATTTTTAGCAAATGCAATAACTTTTTCGCCACGTACAGGGTTATAACCTTTACCTTTTTCTGCACCACCCTCTTCTGGGATCACGTCAAAACCGTAAAGTGCATCGTAGAGTGATCCCCAACGCGCGTTTGCAGCATTCAAGCAATAACGTGCATTACGCACAGGTACTACAAGTTGCGCACCAGCAAGCAATGAAATTTCTTCATCTACATTTTCTGTGCTGATTTGGAAATCTTCTACTTCAGGTAGTAAGTAGCCAATTTCAATAAGGAAAGCTTTGTAAGCTTGAAGTTCAAATTTATTATTACGGTGCCATTCATCAATTTTAGCCTGAAGATCATCACGCTTCGCAAGTAATGTCTTGTTCTTAGGACTAAGATCGACAACAACCTGTTCAAAGTTTTTCCAGTAGGTATCACTGTTTAAACCTGAACCCGGTAAAGCTTCATTTTCTATGAAATCATAGAGTTCTTTAGCAATCGCTAACTTACCTTTTTGAATACGTACAGTCATTGTCTTTCCTGATATTGCTATTTTTTATAACAAGAGTTTCTAGTATACCGAATTATATTTAGCTGAATAGTACTATAACTTTCCTAAATAGTGATCATTTTAAATAAAGTAAATGTACTCATATATTTAAAAAATGACACTCAGAAAAGCAACATTATCACCAAGCTAAATACTCTTTTACAGTGTATAAAGTTTTTAAAATGTCCATATTAGACTTAAGTGCTGAAATGAATAATTTTCACGCTTTTTTCATTTCATTTTCCACTCAACGCTCAAAGATTAAGCCATGAATGCAACAAAAAGTCGACCTATCTACTGAATTATTCTATTAAATTTTACAATCAAAAAAGCACTCCGAAGAGTGCTATCGTTTTACATCTAAATATTATGATTCAACTTGAAGTTCGCTGTTATCGTTAATCAAACGATGTGCTTCTTGCAAGTATTCATCTGACTGCATTTCCAAAAGTCGAGAACGAGTTCGTTCAATCTCAAAAGCAAGTCGCTCACCTTCATAAATATTAATAATCGAATCTTCCGAAGTAAGTAATAATTTAACACCTCGGTCATAAAACTCATCTACCATATAAATAAAACGGCGTGTCCCTTCTGATAGTAAGTCCGTGAGATGTGGAACATTACTCACCAAAATCGTATTATAAATATTTGCAATTTCAATAAAATCGGATGGGCTACGCGGCTTCATACATAACTCACGGAAATCACACCATAGAATATCTTCTGTATGTCCTAATGTTTCAACCACACGATTATTAATCATAATTGGTTCTTCAGAAACTTTTTGTGATGCAGTTAATGCTGAAAAACGTTGTGCCATCCACACTTTATTATCATCACTAAGTGGAGTCTTAAACAATTGTGCCTGTTTTAACACACGTAAGCGATAATCAACACCTGCATCTACATTTAAAACAACGCAGTTTTTCTTCACCAATTCAATGGTTGGAATAAAGCGATCACGATGGATTCCATCTCGATACAAACCATCTGGTGCAATATTTGATGTCGCAATGAGCGTGATGCCACGATCAAATAATTTCTGGAATAAATCGCTTAAAATCATTGCATCTGTGACGTTTGAAACAAAAAATTCATCGAAACAAATGACAACGGCTTCTTTATAAATCTGATCCGCAACCAAATCTAATGGATTTCGCTGACCTGAAAGCTTATTTAACTCACGATGAACATACTGCATAAAGTGATGAAAATGCATCCTTGTTTTACGGCGAAATGGAACAGAATCATAAAATTGATCCATTAACCATGTTTTACCACGCCCAACACCACCCCACATATACACACCACGTGGTGCAGTTTGACGGCGAAAACGGCGAAAGGCTTTTTTAGAAGCTTTATAGCGGTTAAGGAGTTCCTGCCAAACTCTCTCCAACTCATGCACTGCCTGTGCCTGTGCATCATCAGGCATAAATTGCCCCGAAGACAATGCCTGAGCATAACGCTCACCAGGTGATAATGGAGTAAATGAGGTGCTGTGTGTCGTGTTCTGATCTAACATATGGCTTAGGTACTTTTTCTGGTCCAAGTGGAGTATATCGGATATTGAACAGCTATAAATAAAACTTTAGACGATCATTTTATTTTTTCAGCTTAGGCTGTTTTGCATACTGCCGTGGGCTGTGTCCAAACCATCGTTTAAATGCATGATTGAATGCAGCAGGTTCAGAATAACCCAATAAGTCTGCAATTGCTTCAATCGAATATTCGTTGTATTCCATCAACTTCAGTGCTTTATGTTTAATCAATTGCTCACGAATTTCTTTATAACTTGTGCCCAATTGTTGCAACTGATAACGCAATGTTCGCTCTGCAAGATCCAAAGCATGTGCCGTTTCTGCCATACTTGGAATCACACCTTGCTGTAATTCTAAATAATCCATTACATGCTGAATTAGTGAATGCGGATGTGACACATCATTGTTTAAACGTTCCAATTCAGCAATACATTTATCTTCATACACTCGAAATGTCATCAAATCTGCCGATGGAATTCGCACATTCAATACATCTTGATTCAGCTGAAAAACTGCGCAGTCAGCTGAAAAATGCAAATCATGCCCATAGTAGGCATAATATTCCTCAAGTGTAGTCGTATCTTTTGGTGCAGAAAATGGTAATTCCACACGAATTTCTGGTGCAGATAAACCCATCATCCGATAAATATCGAGAATAAATTTATAGGTTCCCGATATTTCACATTGTGCCCGAAGTAATCCCATATCCGTTTCAAGATCAACAGGTACATAAGTCAAAGCAACCCGCCCACCCTGTGTTTGATTTTTTTCAAGCAAAGCCAATTGACCAAACAAATGTGTCAAACCTTGAAAACGAATACCACTTTTCAAGGCATCTTGAATCGTACCGCAAGTCACCAACAACATGAGTAAAGGACCGTAACCGGCCAGTGCGTAATGCTGTCCAATGAATAATCCAATCTCTGGACGTACATCATGCCCAATTGCTTTAAGAATATCCCACTCTAGGTCGGCATGAATAATCGTACCCATATCAATCGCATCGGCTTGAATACCAATATTTGCTAAACGTGCATCGACATCAATGCCTGCATTACGCATACCTTGAATCAAATACATCAAACCGAGAATGGATCGTTTCATTAAATTTCAAGCAACTCTTGAATCTACGCTGAACTGTATTCCAATTAATGACATTCTATTAGACATAGAATTCATCAAAATAAATTGTTAGCTCATATTTTTACCCGAAAGTAGCCTCATTGCAAATTGCCGAATATATCAATTTTTACGTCTTTACAATCATATTCATTTTTGACCAACCACATTATGCTACGCAATAAGTACAATAAATGTTCAGGATGAAAATTAATGTCGCGCCAAACTCAAAACAAAGATCTATCACAAAAAATACGTGTCGCCATTATTGGTGCAGGTTTTGGCGGCATAGCCATGGCAATTCGCTTACTCCAAGCAGGAATTCAAGATTTTATTATTCTCGAAAAAGCCAATGATGTCGGTGGTACATGGCGTGAAAATCAATATCCAGGTGCAGCATGCGATGTGCAATCACATATGTACTCCCTCTCATTTGCAGCAAAAACCAATTGGTCTAAACGCTATGCTGAGGCTCCTGAAATTTTTGACTACATCCAAGATTTAATTGAACAATTTAATCTTAAAAAATATATTCAATTCAATCAAGAAGTCATCTCAACCACCTATAGTGAAACGAATTTTAACTGGGCTATTCAACTTAAAGATGGCTCAAGCATTGAATCACAATTTGTTATTTTTGCATCAGGCCCACTGCATGTTCCACAAATACCAAATATTAAAGGCATCGAAAAATTTAAAGGTGAAGTCTTCCATTCTTCACATTGGAACCATACATATAACTTAAATGATAAAAATGTTGCCTCAATTGGTACTGGTGGTAGTGCGATCCAGTACATTCCTGAAATTGCACCTAAAGTTAAAAATTTGTATGTCTTACAAAGAACTGCTGCTTGGGTCATTCCAAGAGATGAACGCACATATAACGATTTAAATAAAAAACTTTTCGAAAAATTTGAATGGTTCCGCAAACTACATCGTGCACGTTTATATTGGTCAAATGAATCTCGTGTTGTTCCAATTGTTCAACCACAAATGATGAAATACGGTCAGAAACTTGCCGAAATATTTATTAAATATCAGGTTAAAAATAAAAAAATTGCCAAAAAACTCACCCCTGATTACATTATGGGCTGTAAACGTATTTTGATTTCGAATAAATATTTTCCAACATTCAACCGTACCAATGTTGAGCTAGTCACAGAGCAAATTCAGGAAATTACTGAAAATAGCATCATATTCAAAGATGGACAAAAACGTGAAATTGACTGTCTTATTTACGGTACAGGCTTTATTACAGACCCTCGTATCTATTTAAAATCATTTGAATGTTATGGTGAAAATGGTCTTGAACTTAAAGAAGCATGGAAAGATGGTGCAGAAAGTTATTATGGTATCACCACTAAAAATTTTCCAAACTTATTTCAGCTATTGGGACCAAATACTGTACTTGGACATAATTCAGTGATTTTCATGATTGAATCACAAGTGAATTATATTTTACAATTGATTCAAATGGTTGAAAGAACACATATTCAAGCAGTTACGATTAAACCTGAGGTTCAAGATCAATTTAATACATCTATACAACAACAACTCCAAGGTACGGTATGGCAATCAGGCTGTGTCAGTTGGTATCAACAAGATGGCGGTAAAAACTTTTCACTTTGGCCAACCTATACATGGAAATTTTGGCTTAAAACACGTAAAGCCAACCTGAATGATTATCAGCTTTTAGGCAATCAAAAACAGCCCGTAAAAGGCTCACAAGCAGCTTAAATAATGACTATAATAGGCAAATAATTTTATTTGCCTATTTTCATGCAATCACTTTGGCTTATTTTCCAACTTCTTTTTTGTTTATTTCTTGGATTTATTTTTGCACGCCGTGTACCTCAATGGCTCGAAAAAATTGCGTTTAAAATCCTACCTTATTTTACCTATATTTTACTCATTGCAATCGCAATAGAGTTTTCGCAAACAATGCATAGTATTGCGAGCCCCTCACAAATTTTAGGTAATGCTATCAGTATTGCACTTGCAACATCAATTGGTGCTTTTTTATGTTGCTATATTTTATTTAAAGCTATTGGCTATAAGCCAACGCAAGGTAAAGTTTCTGCCGAATTACTAGTCGGCTCGTTACTTAATATTAGCTATGCATTCATTGCTCTTGCCATTGGTTATGGAATTGCAGAGCTTGCCAATCATCATCAATATACACTACATGTTAGCACATGGAATTTATTGTTAATTTACATGATCTTAATTGGTCTTGATTTAGCCTATTCCCCCCTTGATCGCTCATGGCTCAATTGGAAAATTATGCTCGTGCCTGTGGGCTGTATTATTGGTTCAATTTTAGGTGCTATTGCTGTTTCATCCATGACCAAAGACATTAGCCTCAAAGATTTAATTATGCTTTCTCAAGGTTATGGTTTTTATTCTATGACTGGCATTGTGGTGACAGAGCTCAAAAATGCTCAGCTTGGTAGTATTGCCTTAATCAATGATTTATTTAGAGAAATTTTTGCCATTTTATTTATGTATATAATTGGTTGGCGCTATCCTCGTTCTGCTATTTCATCTGCAGGTGCAACTGCAATGGATGTCACATTACCCATGGTCAAACAAGCTTGTGGGAATGATTTTATTCCTCATGCCATGGTCAGTGGATTTATACTTTCGGTACTTGCTCCAATTGCAGTCAGTGTATTGGCGGCTCTTTAAAAATTTTAAATGTCAAAAGTTATATTTTTTTAGTGACCATACATTCAGCCTAATGCAGAATTTTTATTCCCACGACTGGTCGTGTTACGGTGTTTCTGGTAAAGCTCATATACCATACGTTCAGGTTCATTCAGTCTGGGAATCGTGTTTATAAACTCATTTCTCATAAATAGATTGCACCTAAAGACATTTTATCCTCCTAAAATTTAATATTTACTAAAACGGCAAATACCAACTTATAAATTTATGTTTGACTTTGCTTTAAAATTTTTTAATTTTATGAAACTTTCAATTTAAACACTTTTTACCACGTAATCACATATAAAGAAAAGTAGCTTTAAATCATTCATACATTGAAATACTACCCTCAAATTGACTAAAAGTTAATTTCAATTCCACTCAGCAAATCACCCAAAAAATCTAAAATTGAACTACCTAGATCTATAGTATCTGAAATACCTATTTGGATAATGGCTTCGAAAGCAATATCGGAAGCCATACCATGTTGATTCTGTTAGCTCTCTTAATTTTCTTACGCTTCTAATTGCCCTAGACTTGCATTCAAATCAAGACGATCTAGTCGCATAGTCACACCTTTTCAGTGGAATGAAAAATGCATCCATAAGGTATAAAAAAACCTTTCGATTGAAAGGTTTTTTACGTAGATTCTACACAATTGCTTAAATTATAGCGTTGCAAGAATATCTTTTAATGTTTGTGCAGGATTAGCCGACTGTGTAATTGGACGACCAATAACTAAATGAGTTGAACCATCGAGCATAGCTTGCTTTGGTGTCACAATACGTTTTTGATCATCCGCACTTGAACCCGCTGGACGAATACCTGGTGTCACTAAAGCAAAATCTTGTCCTAGAGTTTCACGCAACATTTTCGCTTCTTGCGCTGAACACACTACACCATCTAAACCACTGTCTTGAGTCAGTTTTGCAAGACGCTGAACCTGTTCAAAAGGCTCTATATCTAAACCAATATCGCGTAAATCTTCACGACCCATTGAAGTTAAAACAGTTACTGCAATCAATTGAGTTGCATAGTTTCCTGCTTTTAAACGCTCTACACATGTTTCCATCATCTTGCGACCACCAGAAGCATGAACATTAACCATCCATACCCCCATATCTGCCGATGCACATACTGCTTGAGCAGTTGTATTTGGAATATCATGGAATTTAAGATCTAGAAAAACCTCAAAACCTCGATCATGCAGTGCCTTAACGACAGATGAACCTTCGTGCGTAAAAAGTTCTTTACCCACTTTTAAACGACATAAGGATGGATCAAGTTGTTCAGCAATTGCTAAGGCGTCATATTGGCTTTTTGCATCAAGAGCAACAATAACACTCATGTTTCTTAATTCCATCACTTAAAAATTACCGCATTATAAATGCGTATGACAAGCACTGCAAAACATGGATGAATCTTTTCAGCTTTTCCGATTATTTACACAGCATATTTCCACTCATTTAATATGCACAAAAAAGACCTTACCTATAAGGTAAAGTCTCTTTTGAAATAGCAAGGCGTATTATAGAGGATTTGAACTCTTACTTTCAGGGTTTACATCCAATACGGTCTTTTCATGGCGTACATTTGCAGCAGCTTCAGCAGCAGCCTGTTGTGCACTTTGAATCTGCTCTTTACGTAAATGCTCAATATCTTTGCGCAAACGCTTAATTTCCCAACTGTTTTGAAAAACACGGAAAACCTGAACACCCAACAACAGACCAAGAACAATGCCAATCACTAAGGTAAATAATAACAATAAACCTAAGCGCATAGCAGGAACTTGTGTAAACCACAAATCTACAGCTAGTTCAGTACCATTAAGTAAAACCAAAGCTAAAGCATAGCCAAAAATTGCTATCAGCAGTAACACCAAGACATAGCGCATAGACACCCCATTCGAATTTTATTTATCGGCAGATTCGTTTACTGCATCACGTAGTGCTTTACCAGGCTTAAAATGTGGAACTGCTTTTGCAGCAACTTCAACAGATTTACCTGTTTTAGGATTACGACCAACACGTGGGTCACGGTGGTGTAATGCAAAGCTACCAAATCCGCGAATCTCAATACGATCATCGCCAGATAATGATGCAATCATTTGATCGATCATAATTTTAACAGCTTCTTCAACTAAAGGCTCTGCTAAATGTGGGTTTTTCAACGCAATGCGTTCTATTAAGTCAGACTTATTAAGTGCTTCATTTGTCATAGGTAACCTCATAAATTTTAATGCTATTTATCAACCTACAAATAATATCCTTTTTAAATACAAAAAGGTAGCGCAGTCATCGAATACTACGCTACCTTTTACAGTATTTGTATAAAAAGTATTAATTAATTACATTAAATAATACTTCTTTACAACACCTTAGTTACCCATTTGCGCTTTGATCAAGTCACCAATAGTTTTTGGACCATTGTCTTGACCATTTGCAGCAACTGGAGCTTTCAAGTTAGCAACTGCTTCTTTTTCTTCAGCTTCGTCTTTCGCTTTGATAGACAAGTTGATAGAACGAGATTTACGATCAACGTTGATGATTTTCGCTTCAACTTCTTGACCAACTTCTAAGAATTTAGTTGCATCTTCAACGCGATCGCGATTGATTTCAGATGCTTTCAAAGAAGCTTCAACTTCGTCAGCTAACTTAATAGTTGCGCCTTTAGCATCAACTGCAGTTACTGTACCTTTAACCAACGCACCACGTTCGTTAGTTGCAAGGAAGTCATTGAACGGATCGTTGTTCATTTGCTTGATACCAAGGCTGATACGGTTGCCTTCAGCATCTACTGAAAGGATAACCGCTTCAACTGTGTCACCTTTCTTGTAACGACGGATAGCTTCTTCGCCTTGTTCGTTCCAAGAAATATCAGACAAGTGAACTAGACCATCAATACCGCCTGGTAAACCGATAAAGATACCGAAGTCAGTGATAGATTTGATCGTACCAGAAACTTTTTCGCCTTTATCGTGGTCTTTAGAGAACTCTTCCCATGGGTTAGCACGAGTTTGTTTAATACCAAGAGAAATACGACGACGCTCTTCATCAACTTCAAGAACCATAACATCAACTTCATCACCAATCTGAACAACTTTAGATGGGTGGATGTTTTTGTTAGTGTGATCCATTTCTGAAACGTGTACTAAGCCTTCAACGCCTTCAGCGATTTCAGCAAAACAACCGTAATCAGTTAAGTTCGTTACACGAGCTTTAACGATAGAACCTTTAGGATAACGGTTCATGATCGCTAACCATGGATCTTCACCAAGTTGTTTAAGACCTAGTGAAACACGGTTACGTTCTTTGTCAAATTTAAGTACTTTAACAGTAACTTCTTGACCAACTTCAACAACTTCTGAAGGGTGCTTGATGCGTTTCCAAGCCATATCAGTAATATGAAGAAGACCATCAATACCGCCAAGATCAACGAATGCGCCGTAGTCAGTAAGGTTTTTAATTGTACCAGTAACAGTTTGACCTTCTTCTAATTGAGAAAGAAGAGCTTCACGGTCAGCTGAAGATTCAGCTTCCATAACTGCACGACGAGATACAACAACGTTGTTACGTTTAGCATCAAGTTTGATAACTTTAAATTCTAACTCTTTACCTTCAAGGTGAGTTGTATCACGGATCGGACGAGTGTCTACAAGTGAACCAGGAAGGAACGCACGTACTGGACCGATGTCAACAGTGAAACCGCCTTTAACCTTACCAGAAATAATACCAGTAACGATTTCGCCGTCTTCAAAGATTTTTTCAAGCTTAGTCCAAGTTTCAGCACGTTTCGCTTTTTCACGAGAAAGAACTGTTTGACCCATACCGTTGTCAAGCGCTTCAACAACTACATCAACTGTGTCGCCAACCTGAACTTCAAGCTCACGCTGTTCATTTAAGAATTCAGCACGTGAAACAACGCCTTCAGATTTAAGGCCAGTGTCAACAGTAACCCAATCAGAGTCGATGCTAACAACGATACCTTGGATAACGGCACCCTTTTCAACGTTGAGGTTTAATTCGCTTTCTTCAAAGAGGGCTGCAAAAGATTCGGTCATGATATACCTAGTAAGTCTTCAGTCTTGGATCAGACAAGGCTGGTTTAGTTAAGCGTCCACATAGTCCCTATAAGAACTGATCAAGCTATGCATCTGCTGATTTTAAAAATTGAAAAACAGTTTATTTAGAAAATTTTGAATCGGCATACTCAGTCATCATTTTAAAGACTTCTTCAATGCCAATTTCGGAACTGTCAAT
Source organism: Acinetobacter sp. TY1 (assembly GCF_048551395.1). Taxonomy (NCBI): domain Bacteria; kingdom Pseudomonadati; phylum Pseudomonadota; class Gammaproteobacteria; order Moraxellales; family Moraxellaceae; genus Acinetobacter; species Acinetobacter sp. TY1. The sequence goes on along the minus strand of NZ_JBLYZK010000008.1, from coordinate 37,990 downwards.
GATGTATGCATCTGACGCAGGTTTCAATGGAGCGACTGTGCGTTCCATATCCCGCTTATCCCGAGTTTGTATATTTTCTAAAATATCGTTTATTTTAACATTCAGCCCCATGCCCTGCAACTGTTTTACTCGTCGCGCTGCACGAGACTCCGCAGAAGCAGTCAAATAGATCTTTACTTGTGCATTTGGAAAAATCGCTGTAGCCATATCACGACCATCTGCAACTAAACCTGGCGCTTGTGCAAAAGCCAATTGGCGTTCAACTAGAGCCGCTCTAAGTTCAGGAATAGCAGCGACTTTTGATGCATACTCACCAACTTGTTCAGTGCGAATGGTTTGACTTACATCTTGACCATCTAGTAATGTTACGATGCCTGATTCTGTTGTTTCAAAGATGATGTCAAGTTTTGTTGCAATTGTAACGCATTGTTTGAGGACATCTACATTATCTAGCGATTCAAGTAAACCTTGTTGATGTAATGACAATCCAAGTAGACGATATAAAGCACCCGAATCCAATAAATGAAACTGATAATGCGCTGCCAATCGTGCCGCCAATGTTCCTTTTCCTGAACCACTTGGACCATCGATGGTAATAATTTGAATTGTCATTGAATTTCCTGTTTATACAGACTTTGCAAGTTTTCTAAAACCTAGTGTAATCGCTACTTTTAACTGTGCAAGTATTAATTTGCTGACAAATGGCGCACGTGCTTGCAATTCAATCGTATAATCAACACGGGTTTTATGATCACCTAATGGCGTAAATTCAATAATCCCAATATGATGTTTAATTAATGGATTTTTAATTATTTTATATTCTATGCGATTATTCACATCAACAAAGGTAATTTGTTCTTGAATCGGTTTGATCGGCCCTAAACCCATACGACGAATGGAACCTAAACCATCAGGACGTTCAGGATCAGTTGAATCCTTCACACGCACCACTTGAATTGGTGCAAATGCCACATTATAAGTTGCATGTTTAGATAGTAAATCGAAAACCTGTTCTACAGGCGCATTAAACTCTTGTTTTACTTGAATCGAATTCATTGTTATTTCCATTGTTGTGTAAGTTTAGAACACTATGACAACACTCATTGTCAATTTCAATATAATAAATTATTCAGTAGCGTCATTTAATGACTTTTTTAGCTGTATGGCTTGTTTTTTTTGTTCACGGCGCATTTTAAAGAAATTTGAAAGTTGTTCGGAACACTGGTCCTGCATACAACCACCTTCAAATTCAAATACATGATTGTAATAGCCTGAATTAAGCAATTGACGTGCGCTGACCAATGAACCTGCTTTCGGTTCAGTTGCAGAAAAAACAACACGTTGAATGCGAGAGTGAATAAGCGCACCGACACACATGGTACACGGTTCAAGAGTTACGTAGAGTGTAGCATCATTAGGTAAACGGTAGTTTTTAATGCTTTGACATGCTTGGCGAATTGCCAAAATTTCCGCATGTGCTGTAGCATCATGAGTCGAAATGGGGCTATTAAACCCCTGTCCAATGATCTGTCCTTGACTAACAATCACTGCACCAACAGGAATTTCTCCCGATTCAGCAGCCTCAGCAGCTTGCACATAAGCAAGCTGCATCCACTGTAAATCTATTTTTTGCTGATCACTTAATGCTTCATTGAGTGAGTCATGCAATTTAGACATAAAACTTTCCATAACATATACAATAAATTTGACTACTTATGAGTAATCAAATTTATAATCATCAAATAATTTCGTACTGCTTTAACAGTGCATTCCAACTTTCAATATTGGTCACAGGCGGGTTTTTACTCAGAATCCCTTTTAAGGTCATTGACTCTGCCTCCTCCCATTCAGGTGAAAGGTCTTTATCAACAAGACGTGCGCGCACACCTTCAACAAAATCAGGATGTCGAATTTTCCAATCTGAAATTTGCACCTCAAGATCAAAAACTTCATTCCAAGCATGTACTTGGCGACCCCACTGCCACAACAACCAAGTAATGGCGGCGGTACTTGGCGATCCTTTTTGTAAGTTTTCACTCGCTTGACGCAACCAATCACTACGTGCATCACTTAAACCAATAATCGCAGCATAATCACTTTCAAAGTTCACACCACGACATACGCTGTGAATCACGTCCAATGAATTTTGTAGTGGTCCTGGTGAAACAGGACGATGCATGCCATTTAACGTGTCATCTAGCGCACGGAAATCACCCGCAGGGTAATGCCCCCAATCAATATCAATTAATTTTTGTAATACAATATCACGCTGTGCATCACAAATATGCGTCGCCCAACCAATGCCATAACCGCCAGCAGCAGTCATAATTGAACCTGTCAAACCCGTAAATAAGCCAATCGGACCACGATCTGCAAGAAAACGTGTTGCACCAACATCAGGATATAAACCAATATTCACTTCAGGCATTGCCAGACGGGAGTAAGGTGTCACTAAGCGGAATGGTGCAGCCATAAATAGACCTAAACCACCACCCATGACATAACCTTCACCCCAGACTACAATCGGCTTCGCATAGTTATGTAACAATAAATCAAGTGCATATTCAGTTTTAAAAAATTGATTTGCAACATCAACTTCATTATTAATCACAAGTTGACGTAATTTACGTACATCCCCCCCCGCACAAAATGCCTTCGGTGTCGTCGAATCTAACCAGATCGCTTTAACTGTCGGATCGACATGATAGTCCTCAAACAGTTTAAGCAATGCTGCAACAATGGATTCATCCAAAGCATGCAACGATTTTGGGCGGTTCAGGCGAACAATGCGCCATCCATTTTTAGATTCCTCAATAATCAAATCGGGATGATAAGCGTTCATTTCGGGAGTGTTAGTCATGCGTCCAGCTGCCAGTCAATTGGCTCAATGCCATGTTGTTTCAGATAATTATTTGATTTTGAGAATGGTTTACAACCAAAAAAACCACCACGGTTTGCAGCCAAAGGAGATGGATGCGCTGCTTTTAACACTAAGTGCTTATTTTGATTGATGCGTTGTCCTTTACGCTGAGCATATGCGCCCCATAAAATAAAGACTACATTCTCTCTTTGCTCATTTAGCACATCAATTACAGTATCGGTAAAATCTTCCCAACCTTGTTTTTGATGTGATGTTGGCTGCCCTGCTTCAACGGTTAATACACTATTTAGCAATAAAACACCCTGTTGTGCCCACTTGCTCAAATCACCATTTTTAAATACAGGAATACCCAAATCGGTATGTAATTCGTGAAAGATATTACGTAAAGATGGTGGTAAAGCAAGTCCTTTTTGTACAGAAAAACTTAAGCCTTGCGCCTGATTCGGACCATGATACGGATCTTGCCCCAAAATCACCACTTTTACTTGCTCTAAAGGTGTCGTATTAAATGCATTAAAAATCAATGCATTTGGTGGGTAAATCGTTTTCTCTGCAGTTTTCTCCGCAAGCAGAAATTCACGCAACTGATCCATTTTCGGACTCAACAAAAACTCTGTTAGACTGATTTTCCAACTTTCATTCAATCGAATCTGTCTTAATTTGTTCAGCTCCTGCTCGGTGTGCAGCATTAATCTTTCATCCTAAATCTATCGCTCGACAACGCAATGTGTCTACTCTATACCACTATTACTTTTACAATATTTGTGAATTATCTTCACAATCGACAGTTTGACTGAAGCTCAAGCCCTTCTCAATCAAACCATTTTAAATTTTTACTTGCAAATCTACTTCAGGGTTTTGAAATTGAATCCCTTGTTGTAATTTTTCATACATTTCAGGATCAGCCCATTCGTTCTGTACCTGTTCTGAAAATACAATTTGATCCAATGTCAAAATACCCATTTGCTCATTTTCAATATCTTCTTGAAAACTTTGTGCATAGCCTGTATCCGTTTCATGCACAATGACCGAATACACCTCAACATCGCCTTCACCATTTTGGGTAATAGTCGATTTCATCACTTCTTGTGCAAGAAAAAAGAAAATCCGTGAAAACTGTTCTGCCGATGGTGATACAGGCAAAGCCACCCAACGCGCACTGAATGTTTTACATGCCTGAATATATTCAGGATCATCATTTTGCCAAAAACAAATGGCATGATCAAAACTGTCAAAAATATCCTTAATAACACCTTTCAACAAACCAAAATCGTACACCATCTGACCATGATCGAGCTTCGAAGCTTTTAGCAACAATTCAACCTTATAGCTATGCCCATGAATCGAGCGCTTACAGCGGTCAGAAGTACAATTACGCACAATGTGTGCATTTTCAAACTTAAATAACTTTCGAATTAACATATGCCAGTACATTCAACAAAACGTTAAGAAATTTAATTATAAAGCAAAATGCTGAGCCTGAGCATTAATTTTACCGTTCAGCACTATAGGTCAAATACATCATGAAGATATACATACCATATTCCAACCTTTGAAAGAAAACCTATAGATTCTTAAGAAAGTAAAATCGTTTGTGAATGGGTTAGTTTAAGGCTGAAAAATAAAAGGTGCCATACTTCGTGCATAAATAGTCACCTGTTTATCTTTACGAAAAACATGGCTACTGAGCTGTCGTTTTCGATTACTCAATATCACCTCAACTTGAATTTTAAAATAATCCGATTTTACATCGAGCATTTTATTGGCAAGATTTTTACCTTCATCACTCATACTATCAAAAGGCTGTACAGCAAGTAACTCACCGACATTGGCAAAGTGTTCCATCTTTTTTTGTTTTTCTTGCAATACCGTTGCAACTGTATTGACGTCCAATTTTTCATCTAAACTTGCAAGCAATAATGATGGTGCAGTATTAATATTAATTTTAACTGTTGTTGCAGGCAATGCCGAAAGATAAGGTGCAATCAAATCATAATTTCCACCTTCAAATCCACGAACTTGCTTCAGATCTTCAATTGCATTAAAGGGTGCGTTAGCAGAGGTATAACCCGGTGATAACCCTTGATAATAATTACTTTCTGCCCCCATCGAACCGACAGTCAAATCATCACTATCTATCCAATCTATTGTCGATTGACTCAATTCTACTGGTAGACCAACACGGCGTAACAATTGTTCAAATAGTTTTTTTGCATCATCATTTACCGTTGTACCATCAGCCCCTACAAGATCATTGAGATTAAATTTTCCCGATTCATCTTCAAGCCGACCCGATACCATACCATCCTCAACAGGAAATGGCGGCATCGGTTGTGCCCATGTTTCTTGTAGATAGTCCGCACCACCACTGCTATCACTGTCTTGTACTAATAATTCAGATGCAAAGGCTTCGGCACTTTTGGCATACAGTAATGCCTGATTTTGTCGAATCAAATAAGCGGTATTTTCAGCCGTATGCTTTTGACGTTTAGCAATGGTTGCCGCCAAAATCGTTGCAATTGCCACCATAACTAAAATGGTAATCAGCGCAACACCACGTTGTGAATGACTTAAAGTATATATTGGAGGAGTGCGTTTTAAGTTCATTTACTCACTCTCATTCTGCATATTATTTTGCTGCACGTTTCCTTGTTGGGAATTATTTCCATTTTGACTATTTGACTGATTGCCTGAGCCCCCTATTCCATTCTGATTATTTTGGGCTTGCTGAAGAATGAAATCAATATTAAGTAAACTAAATAACCATTCATATTCAATCTCACGAATGGTAAAACGTACCCGAATACCCCGAGGAAGTAATCGTTGATATTGTAAATTTTCGGCATCAATTGCTGTTGCAGGCCATTGATTAATTTCCGTCGGATTCATAGCCATGACTTCAAACTGATCAACATCACTCAGCAATACTGCTGATAATGGCTGTTCAGTTCGGAGTCTGTTCAAGTTATTATATTTTAAACGATATATTTTTTTATCTTGTGCATTGTATTGGTATTCAATACGTTCAAAAGCAGATCGACCTTGTTTTAATGGATCAGTAACACCTGCTTTACTAAAAGTGAATTGTTGATTAGACAAACTAAGCGCAGGTTGTACATCGCCTGCAATATTTGCCGTCACAGGCATGAGTTGCAAAGTATCGCGTTGCATTTGCTGGTAGGCTTGCTGTAATTGACCAATATTAGCTTCATGCACAGCATTACGATCTTTAACTTGAATCAAATAATCAAAAACTTTCCACCCCAATGCAGAAAGCACCGCAAAAATAGCAATGGCAACCAACAATTCAACAAGGGTAAAGCCCTTTCGTGACGTAGCGTAAATTTTCACGATTGTTTTTCTTTTGCAGGGTGGTTAAAAAAAATCAATGTTGTGACACCTGTTTCAACTTTACCCTGATCGGTATTAAAAAGGCTGACTTGTAATTCGATACGCTGAACATCAGGACTAATGGTCGATTCAGCCTTTTTGTCGACTTGCCATATTTCACCCTGCGCTGTGATTTGCTTGGATGCGGTTCCCTGCAACCATTCTCTATTAATTTCCATGAGAGCAATTTCATTTTGTGCAACGAATTGCGCTTTGGTACGTAAAATAGCATTTGATGTGGCTTGAGTATATTGCATTGCCACCTTGGTTAGCGCCATAGCCGCTATTGCAAAAATTGCGAGTGCAACCACAACTTCAATCAGGGTAAAGCCTGTCTTTTTTTTCATGGCATCGACTCAATTGAGTTGTTATTGTTGTGCATCGCTGACTTGCCCCAAATAATCGAGACGAATCAACTCACCGACAGGTTTTTGATCATAATACATTTGTATGGCAACAGGTTTGGTTTCACCATTGCCAAGCCAAATTAAATCGGGCGCATTGCGTCCAATTAAATCGGTATTCGCAGCATTATTAAACTGATGCTCTTGCGCTGTAATGTTAAATGACACACGACTAGGTAAAGTTCGCACTGAAAAATCCTGTACTGCAGTCCATTTTTTTTCATTTGCCATACGTTTGTTTGGATTCGCCAAATCAACAGTCTTGTCGTGATATTCTACCAATGTGTATTTAAAATCTGAAACATCGGTAGCAGGACTGACTTGTAAAGCATAAATGCGTCCTTGATCACTCGATTCACGCTGAATCTGTTTTAAATCAAGCATCAACACTTCTCTAGCTTGCATCGCTTTACGCTGATCGACACCTTCAACATTAAACACGACCAATGAAGCAACCACTGCAATGATCACAATCACCACCATCAACTCAATGAGGGTAAAACCTGACTGCAACTGAGATGATGATGTCTTTTGTTTCATGATGACCTTACATTGTTTGTACTGAAGCCATTCGCACTTGATGTTTTGGCAAGGACAAGGCCTGATCAATCAGTGCAACCCGAAGAGTATCTCGACAACCCAAATAACGTTGATAGAAACTTGAGTTTAAAATCGATGCACCACCTTGCGTAATTGACCAAATAGATGCCAAATAATCGCGCACCATCATATTGCTGTGAATTGACTCTAAATAACTTTCTGTCATACGAATAATCAAACGTAAGCGCTGTTTACGAACTTGATAAAGCTCTGTAAACAAATGATAAATACCTACACCTGTAGTAGATAGCCGTTCTTCAATTTGATGGAATAAAACCGCACGTTCGGGGTGATGTAGATGGTGCAGCATAAAAAATGCCAAATGCTCAGGAAATGCCTTCTCTGTATCTTTAATCATTTCCAATAACATGCGCTCGTTACGCACAATGAGCAACATATATAACTCATCTTTACTTTGAAAATGTTTATAGAGCGTCCCTTTAGCAAGATCAAGCTCAGCTGCGAGTGCATCCAAAGTCATTCCTGCTTCACCATTTTCCAAAAGCAACTGCTCAGCGACTTGAAAAATTAATGCTTCTCTTGCTCTAAACTGAGCCTGACGATCCATCTTCACCCTGTACTCTCTTCTTTCGCTGTTATTGGTTTACTGTGTTACTTGCTCTCATCACTGAGCAATCCTTATTTGCCTCGCAAAAGATTTTCAAAATTTTGTGTTGTAATCATGGCAATCTCTTCGAGTGGTTTATCATATACATCACTCAAGGCTTTGGCTACATAGGGCACGTATTTTGGTTCATTAGACTTTCCTCTATACGGCATAGGCGCAAGATAAGGACTGTCTGTTTCAATCAATAAGCGATCAAGTGGTACTTGTTTTGCCACATCACGCAAATCCTGTGCATTTTTAAAAGAAACAATACCTGAGAAAGAAATATAGTAACCACAATCTAAAACAGCCTTTGCCGTTTCTAAATCCTCAGTAAAGCAATGCAAAATACCGTGTGTTGATTTTTCTGCACGAATAATATCAATGGTGTCATGCTTGGCAGCACGGGTATGCACTACCACAGGCTTTCCCACTTGCTGTGATGCATGAATATGTCGAGCAAAACAACGCTTTTGTTCATCGACAAATTCGGTACTATGAAAATAATCTAGACCTGTTTCACCCAAAGCCCAAACATTGTCCGGTTGTGCCAACTCAACCAAGCATTCAACAGTGGCTTGTTGCATTACTGCTTCATCTTCGCAAGGATGTACACCCACGCTATAGCCAACATCGGCATGGCGGGCAGCAATTTCAGACAGCGCAATATGATCAGCTAAATCAACAGATATCCCCATAAAACGAGTTACACCCGCTTCACGTGCCTGCTGCAATGCTACATCCAAATCTCCGCCATAGGGTGCAAGATCAAGCATAGTTAAATGACAATGTGTATCTACAAACACGGCGTTACCTGTGATTTCAATTTGAATAGCTTACATTGTAAAGCTAGGACGGTCTAAAGACATACTCCCTGCAAGTAATTTTTCAGCTTCCATTTTGTAATAAACGCCTTTTTCACCAGTTAATTGAATTGCAAAACCCTGTGGTTTCAATCCTGTTTGCTTTTGTGAAATCCACACCACTTTACCCGTTAACGGTGTTTTTTGTGATTGGTCAGGCAGACCCGCAAGTACAAAAACCTCATCACCCATTTTAACTTGTTGTTTTGATGGTACAAATAATCCACCACCTTTAATATATGGCATATAACTTGCCTGCAAGGTTGCACGGTCATTAATATTGACCTGAATTAAACCGCCCATACGTGGTGGCTGCATTGTCTTCCCCTTATCATTTTACAATTTTGTCGTTAAGCGACATTCATTAGTTTTATAAAAATTTGATCCAACACCAAATTGGTCTGGACATTTTGATCGACCATTTTTTTAAAGTCATGTAAGTCTTGATACAGTGCAAATAAAGCTTCAAGCGAATATTGCTCTGCCAAAGTATCTAACTTTAAATCGGAATTTTTCACATCTTGATTCAGCTTGACACAAATTAAATCAGACAACAAGTATTCAAAAAGTTGAACAAAATCTGGAAATATCAGTGCCTTCTGCCATTTACTCGCATAAAGTAGTGGCATATTTTTATCCATCACTAATTTTTGCCAATCTTGCACAAACACTTGCCGCTGATCAATCCATGTAGATTGTGCCAATTGTATAGCTTGTAGTGGCATTTGCCCTGATAAATTCATCAACAATTGTGTTTTAACTTGATCAATTTCAGGCAAATGGGTATGTAAAAATTGTTCTGCAATAGTAGTTTCAATACGGTCTAAAGCAAAATGTTGTAAACGACTACGAATAGTTGCAGGCAGTTTTTGTGGATGCTGTGCCAATAAAATAATGATCACACGCTCACCGGGTTCTTCAAGCGTTTTCAGCAAAGCATTCGCTGATGCAATATTTAACGCTTCGGCAGGCTCAATCACCACCACCCGCCACCCTTCTACTGTTTGTTGAACAAAAGGCAATAAATCACGAATTTTTTCAATCTTAATTCGTGCATTACTTTTTTTATTCTCTTCATCTGTACTGATGTATACATAATTTGGATGTGTGTCTGATTTCAACCACAAACAACTACTACATTCACCACATGCCCCTTGAGGCTGGCGCTTTTGGCACAAAATCCACGCCAAAAAATGTTGTGCAAACGCATGCTTACCACAGCCTTTTTTGCCATAAAATAATAAGGCGTGACCAATTTGTGGAAAACGCCCCGTCAGCGTACTCCACATCTGTTGTTGCCACGGATAAACCTGAGAGGTTGATGCATCCATAAATCCTGCTCTACTTATTCAAAGGTCGAAACAGGCAAAGTATTTAAACGATCTAAATCGGCTTGTGTATCTACACCTGGTGGTAAATTCACTTGTGCAACAGCAATAGCAATACGGTGCCCATTTTCAAGAACTCGTAACTGCTCTAAACTCTCAAGCTGCTCAAGCACCCCCATATCCCACTGCACATATTCTTGTAGCAACTGCACACGATAGGCATATAATCCCAAATGACGATAAGCTTGTGAGTGTAATTTCGGCTCAGTCACTTTCGCGCCATCACGATCATAGGGAATCGGTGAACGACTAAAATACAACGCTTGATTAAGCTTAGACATCACTACTTTGACAATACTATCACGCTGAAATTCTTCGAGAGAATGAATCGGTTCGCATAAAGTTGACATAGAACAATCTGTACGTTGAATCAATAAATCAGCGACTTGGCGTACCAATAGTGCAGGAACTAATGGCTCATCCCCTTGAACATTGACAATAATGTCATCGCTTGCCCAACCTTTTATACGTGCAACCTCACTCAAACGATCCGTACCCGATGGATGATTTGGATTAGTCATCACAACATCGACACCTTCAGCACGACAAACATCTGCAATACGAGGATCATCGGTTGCCACACACAAATCATCAAAACCTTGAACCTTTTTGGCTTGATCAACCACACGTAAAATCATGGGACGACCATGAATTTGCAATAAAGGCTTACCAGGCAGTCGAGAACTTGCGAAACGCGCAGGAATGACGATATGTTTCATTCAATTAACCTTTAAACTTCATCTACAACAATACCCACTTGCATGAGTTGCTGATCGAGTAATGTATAACACTGTTCAGAAAGCACCGCTTCAACTGGAATAACCCATATTTCACGGTGAAAAAGCGGATTTTTTTTCAATAATGGTAAAAGTTTAACAGCATCTTTTTCAGTAGTCACAATCGGATTACTATCTTCAAACTGCAAATCATCAATTTCATAATCATAGTGATCTGCAAATTCATGACACTGAAACTGTTGCACGCCTATCGACTCAAGCGTGTTATAAAACCGTTGTGGAAAACCAATTCCAACCACAGCGTAATAATTTTGTGTTGGATCAAAATCAACTGCTTGATCATACAATGGATTGAGTAAATATGGCTCACCGACATCCAAATGCATATTTAAATCTGAATTAGGCTGTGTTGCATGCTCAATGACTGTCCCTATTTCAAGCCGAGAAATAGGTTCGCGTAAATAGCCTTCGGGTAGGAGTTTTTGATTACCTAAACCACGATTTTGATCAAGTACAATCCACTCAATTTGCCGTGCCAATGCCCAATGCTGTAAACCATCATCACTAATAATGAGGTCAAGCTCATGTTGCTCAAGCAACAATTCAATCGTCTGTTGACGATTTGAGCCAACTGCCATCGGCACACCTGTAGACTGCACAATCAAACACGGTTCATCACCGACAAAATCTGGTGTTGCATCTAAGCCCACCAATGCGGGGAATGGCCCTTGACCACCATAGCCCCGACTAATCACACCCACTCGAATTTCATTTTGCTGTAAATACTTCACCAATTGAATCAGCAATGGTGTTTTCCCACTACCACCAACTGTAATATTACCAATCACCATAACAGGGACAGGCGCTTGGTAAACTGCTTTCAACCCAAGCGTATATAATTTTTTATTAAATGCAAATGCACCACCATACAACCAAGACAGCGGTCGCAATAAAACCAACCACTTCGCCTGACGATTCCAAGCATCCTGAATGGTCTGTGCAATTGACATAACAGATTATTCCTCAAAATTGCGTGCATGCAGTTGATAATAAGCCCCATGCGCAGCCAATAACTCAGTATGAGTACCCTGCTCAATGATACGCCCTTTATCCATAACCACAATTACATCTGCATTTTCAATGGTCGATAATCGGTGTGCAATCACAATCGTCGTACGATGTTGCATCGCCTCATCAAAAGCTTTTTGAATATAATGTTCAGACTCATTATCGAGCGCACTTGTAGCTTCATCCAAAATCAAAATTGGTGCATTCTTCAAAATTGCACGCGCAATTGCAATACGCTGACGTTGTCCACCAGATAAGCTTAAACCTTGTGCACCGACTTCGGTGTCATAACCATTGGGTAAACTCATAATAAAGTCATGTGCATAAGCGGCTTTTGCTGCTGCAATCACTTCTTCATCCGTTGCAGACTCTAACTGACCATAAGCAATATTTTCACGAATGGTTCGATTAAACAGCACGACCTGTTGATTCACCATTGCAATTTGTGTACGTAGACTACTGACTTCAATATCTTGAATGGCAATACCATCAAACAATAGACTACCTGAATTAATCTCTTGAAAACGCATAAGTAAATTAACGAGCGAGCTTTTACCTGCACCCGAACGTCCGACCAAAGCAACCGTCTGCCCTGCTTCAATTTTTAAGGTGAAATCTTGGATGGCATGATAACCATCTGCATACATCATATTGACGTTTTTAAATTCAACATTACCTTTTAATACTGGAGTGAGTGTTCCATTATTTTTTTCTTCTGGTAAATCGAGCAATTCAAAAACTGAATGTGCTGCTGCCATGCCTCGTTGTAATTTTTCATTCACATCTGTCAGGGTTTTAATCGGCTTACTCAGCATACCCGCAGCGGTAATATAGGCAATAAATTGACCTGCTGATGTATCTTGTAAAATTTCAGGACGTAGCGCAATGTACATAATAATACTCAGCGCAATGGACATAATCAGTTGAACAATCGGGCTATTCAATTGTTGTACTATGACCATTTTCAGACCACGTTTTAAATTTTCCAACGAATGTTGTTTAAAACGCTCTTGCTCATAAGGCTGTCCACCAAAGCCTTTAACAACCAACTGTCCACCCACGGCTTCTTGCACCACATGGTTTACATCCCCCATGGTGTCTTGCACTTGCACTGACAGTTTACGCATTCGCTTAGATGCTTTGCGAATAATGATCCCAATCAGTGGGCCAAAAATAAGAATTACGGCTGTTAAACGCCAATTGGTATAAAGCAGATAACCTAACAAGGCAATGGTAATCATCCCCTGTTGCAAAACTGTTTTTAATGACTCTGTTGACGCTGCGGTAAGCTGTTCAACGTTGTACATAATTTTTGCCGTAATATGCCCACTACTATTATCTAGATAATACTGCGCAGGCAAACGCAATAACTTTGCAAATACTTCCTGACGAATATTAAAAATTAAATTGCGTGAAATGACGGCAGTAAAATAACCACCAATAAACAATCCGACACCGCGGAAAAACATCAGTAAAACAACAAGAATTGGAAATAAGGTCGTAAAACTTTGATCTCGAGTTTGAATGGCATTAATGATTTTTTCCAACAATTTAGCGACTGAAACTTCAGTCGCTGCATTGAGAGCAAAACCCACCACAACCAAGACCATAATCCCAACAAAGGGCTTTAAATAACTTAAAAGGCGCAGATAGACCTTAAAATCCTGCTTCACTGATTAATAACCTCGGGAGGGAACTTTTGTGCTGATATTGATATTAACAAAGCCAAGCTGACCCGCAACATCCATCACACGAATGACATCTTGATGGGTTGCTTTAGCGTCTGCGGCAATAATAAACATTAAATCACGTTTATCGTGTGCCGTCTGTTTAATTGCTGCACTTAAATCGGCAACTTCTTTACTCGAAAGAGCTTGACCATTGACTGCATAATGTCCAGATGCATCAACCATCACCTCAATTTTATGCTGAAAGTCCTTCGGTGGAACACCCTGTGCATCGGGTAAAGATAAATTAATTCGACTTTGTTGATTGAATGTTGTCGTAAGCAACAAAATAACCAATATAAATAATAGACAATCGATCATGGGTGTTAGATTGATATGAATATCTTCAACAGTATTCGATCTTTTAAATTTCATCTGCCTATCCCCAATCAGCTCGCTTGTTTTTGTTCAACATCTTTTGGCTGCTGTTTACGATAGAACAATGCTGCATGAAATAGTGTCGATTGTTGTTCTAGCTCAGATATATATTCTTGAACCAAGCGCTGAAAATAACGGTAGGCAAATAGTGCAGGAATTGCAATCACCATACCCGCAGCAGTGGTAATCAATGCTTTGGAAATACCTGGAATCATCATAGTTGGATTACTATTAGTACCAAAGTCCAAAACTAAAAATGATTCAATAATCCCAAGTACAGTCCCCAATAAACCAAGCAATGGCGCAACAGCACTGAGTGTGCCTAAAAAGTTAACATTCTTTTCCAAATATCCAATTTCACGCGATGCAGTCGCTTCCATTTGTGCACGTGCATAGGCTTCACCTTGTGGAAATGCATCTATGCCTTCACGCAAGATATAACCCAAAGTTGAATTTGCCGCGACTTTATCTTGCTCAAGCGTATCAAGCACTGAATCGAGTGGACGACCTTTTTGCAATAATAAATTTTTGGGTAATACATTCGCCCGCTTCAAACGAATTAAGCGTTCAAGCGTAATAGCCAAAGTAAAGATCGAACACAACACCAACGGCAGCATTAACCAACCGCCCGCTTTCACCAATTCCCACATAAACCTATTCCCCAAACTTAAGTTTTAACGCTCATTTTCAGGGCTTCCTTTGTGACTATGCATCATTTCAATTTTTAATACTGTATTTTGCGACACAAAAGAAGCCTATTTTCTTATTCTGCTAGACAGATATTTAAGATCCCGTCTAATTCATCAAGTGAGTTATAGCTAATCACAAGTTTCCCCTTACCTTGATTATTATAATCAATTTTAACATTGGCACTAAAACGCTCAGACAGCTTCTGAGTCAATTGCTCAACATCAGCCACCAAAGGTGCACTTGCTTTCTCTTGCTTTGGTGTATTCCAATCACGTACCAATTGCTCGGTTTGGCGTACAGATAAGCCCTTATCCATTACAATTTTAGCAATTTGTAATTGATCTTTAGCCTTTAAAGTCAAAATTGCACGTGCATGTCCCATATCAATTTGACCTTGTTGCATCAAGTTTTTCACTTCATCGGTCAGGCTGAGCAAACGTAATAAGTTACTGACTGTAGTACGTGCTTTGCCTACAGTGTCAGCAATTTCTTGATGACTTAAACCAAACTCTTCATGGAAACGCTGCAATGCAAGCGCTTGATCAATTGGGTTTAAATCTTGGCGTTGAATGTTCTCAATCAATGCCAAAGCAATCGCAACTTGGTCAGTCAAATCACGCACAATTGCAGGAATTTCAGTTAGTCCCGCAATACGTGCAGCTCGCCAACGACGTTCACCTGCAATAATTTCATACGCATGTTCAGCATCATCAATCGGGCGAATAACAATCGGTTGCATCACACCATGTTTTTGAATAGAGGCTGCAAGTTCTTGTAAATCAGCTTCATCAATAAAACGGCGTGGCTGATATTCTCCACGTTTCAACTGATTGACATCAATTTGTTTTAACTGACCATGATCTAACGCTTGTACTTCAAGCTGTAATTTTTCTTTTTGGATTGATCCGAGCAACGCATCTAAGCCACGCCCTTTCGCCAACCCTCGTTTTTTTACAGTCATGCGTGACTTCCTTTTTTCACTTTACTTTTTTTCAACATTTCGGCTGCCAAATTTAAATAAGCGATTGCACCCTTGGAGCTTTTTTCAAAATAAATAATCGGTAAACCATGCGCAGGTGCTTCAGCCAAACGTACATTTCGAGGAATTACCGTATCGTACAATTTTTTGCCAAAATACTGTTCAAGCTCCGCAGAAACATCACGTGTTAATGCATTACGCGAATCATACATGGTACGAAGTACACCAATAATTTCCAATTCAGGGTTTAAAGCCTGTTGGATCTTATCAATGGTTTGCGTTAAATCAGCCAAACCTTCCAAAGCATAATATTCACACTGCATTGGAATCATCACACCATGTACAGCAGACAAGGCATTGACTGTGATTAAGCTTAAACTTGGTGCACAATCGACAATGATATAATCAAAATCTTGATCAATTCGTTTTAATGCTTCACGTAAAATAAATTCACGCCCGTCTTGATCTGCAATCGCAAGCTCTACACCTGCAAGATCACGATTTGAACCCAAAACCTTATAGCCTACTTCAGCTTTGGTAATTGCTGTTTCAATCGGCACTTCACCCAATAAAACGTCGGTCACTGAATATAATAAATCATTTTTTTGGATTCCCGAGCCCATTGTGGCATTACCCTGAGAATCCATATCGACCAAAAGGACACGTTTTTTTAATACTGCCAATGAAGCAGCCAAATTCACCGCTGTAGTGGTTTTACCTACGCCGCCTTTTTGGTTAGCGATCGCAATAATTTGAGCCATGGTAACCCCAGTCCTTCATTTGTTTTTTAAATACGTTTTAATAAAAGTAAGTGACGTTGCTCATCTAAGCGTGGCACGTGTAATTCTATAATGTCGCAACTGAATTGATCTTTAAGCGCATCAATTTCATCTTGCGGAATCAAACCTTTCATTGATGCAATAATACTATTGTCATGCATATAAGGGCTTGAAGCTTCAACAAAATCAGTCAATGATGCAAAAGCACGACTGGTAATGACATCAAACTGACCCAATTCTTGGATCATATCTTCATTTTCAACTCGTGTTTGAACAGCAATCACATTTTGTAATTTTAAATCAGCAATAAACTGCTTTAAAAAACGAATTTTTTTACCATTAGAATCGAGTAATACACATGAACGCTCAGGCTGACATAGCGCAATAATCATGCCAGGCATACCACCACCTGTACCAATATCGAGCAGACGACCTTGAGGCAAATCATTTAAAATACTTAAACTATCCAACAAATGCTTTACAAGCATTTCTTTCGGATCACGAATGGCGGTCAAATTGTAAGCTTTGTTCCACAAGACCAATGCATCTTGATACTTTAACAACAAATTCAGTGATTCATCACTCAACTGTAGACCAAGCTTGAGACTGCCTTGTTTTAGCTCTTGAAAAAATGGATGCATAGAGAATGACATCTTCAAAAATTTAGATGAAAGTATACCGATTTCCTGTCCGTGGAACAGTACTTAATGACGAGTTAATACGCAGTTAAGCGTATTAACAAGCACTAAAGCCTTTACTTAGACATCTTAAGACACCGTCTTAAGCATAATCACCTTGTCTAATTTGTAAATCCAATGCCATTAAACGCTCAGGTGTACCCACATCGACCCAAGCACTTTGCATTTTTTCTGCTGAAATTTTATTATCAAGCATGCCTTGTTTAAGTAAAGGTGCGAGCGGGCGCTTCCCCGACTCTAAGCCCTCAAATAGACGAGGATGAATCACTGATACTCCACTAAATGTCAGATTTTCACCTGTTTGCTCTTGATCAAAGGTATACGCACGACCATTTGCAAGTGTGAAATCACCATTAGGATGTTGATCAGGATTATCAACAAAGACCAAATGAGCCAAGTCGCCATCGGTACAATTGCCCAAATCAACATTCAACAAAGTCGAAAAATCAAACTGTGTCCAAACATCACCATTGATTAAAATAAAAGGCTCATCACCGAGTAAAGGTAAGGCATTAATAATGCCTCCTGCGGTTTCAAGCCCTTCATCTTCACGTGTCCAACGGATATTGACACCAAATTGTGAACCATCGCCAAGCGCACCAATAAGTACATCGGCAAGCCATGCTGAATTAATAACAATATCAGTCACACCAATTTGTTTGAGTTTTTCAATGTGCCAAACAATCAATGCTTTTCCACCCACTTCAAGCAAAGGCTTTGGCTTATACAGCGTCAATGGACGCATGCGATTGCCAAGCCCTGCGGCTAAAATCATTGCTTTCATTAAGCTACAACCTCGTAAGTACCGTATTTTTCAGTAAATGCAGGCATGACTCTAGCATTGATAAAATCCATAAATGGTTGCAATTCTGCATATGGTTTAGATTCTTCTAGTAAATACCACATCACACGAGGAAGATCTTTTAAGTAGCCTGATTTACCATCACGTTCAAATAGGCGGACAAAAATACCTAAAATTTTGATATGACGCTGAATCGCCATCAGATCGGCATCTTGCTTAAACTGTTCAAAATCACGGTCTTCTTTGGCGCTTTCAGGCAACAAATCATAAAATACTTTAAACCAATCGTAGACACGTACTGCATTCCACTGCACATACGCATCACGGGTAATCGAAATTAAGTCGTAAGTATCCGCACCGATTACAGCATCTTGGAAATCAATAACACCTTGCTCTGTTTCACCGTCTAAAATCATCAGATTTCGACTATGAAAATCACGGTGTACAATGACTTGAGGTTGAGCAAGTGCTGCATTTGCAAGAATCGCAAATGTGCGTTTAATCAGTGCTTGTTCACTTTCAGTTGGCTGAATCTTTAAAGATGGTAGTAACCAATCGGTTAACAAATCCATTTCTGAAATTAATTTTTCATAAGAATATGCTGGAAATTGATTCTGACCATCAATCGATTGCAATTGAATCAACTGCTTAAAGCTTTGTGCATAATGTGCATCAACTGTTTGATCATCTAACAGCGTAGACAGTAAAACATCACCAAAATCTTCGAGTAATAAGAAACCATTTTCTAAGTCTTTTGCAACGATATGCGGTACACGCACACCATGACGATAAAAGAACTCGCCTATAGACACAAAAGGACGACAATCTTCTTTCTCAGGAGGTGCATCCATGAGCATAAATGTTTTATTATTCAATATAATTCGTGCATAACGACGGAAGCTCGCATCGCCTGCTAAAAAGTTGATTTCAAATTGATCTGAGTTGAGTACAGATGTAATCCATGTTTGTATCAATTGTTCACGTTGTATTTTCATTTGCAATTAAATCTATTACAGGCTGTTTTTTTGAAGTTCTAAGTGTAGCCACTTATCAACTTTTTCTCTATGATGCGACAATAATTAATTGCTATCTGCATACTTGGTTGGTTAATGAGACAAATGAAGCATCAGTTTAAATTTAATCCTCTCGCAACTGCTATTTTGACACTTCTATGCGGAAGTTCAATGGCAAGCTATGCAGACCCAATTGACGCTGTCACGACAACTGGAGAAATCCCTGTTGCTCCACAAAACAATGTCGACAACCAAAAACTGCAGCAAGCACTGAAAGAAAGTTTTCCTGGGCAAAACTTTTTTGAACAATATTATGTCGATAAAAACTCAGCCGAAGCGCAAATTCGTGATGATGTAAATACCGCAACCAATCGCTATTGCGATGGTGTTTGGGTAACACCATTTGATCAGCAAAGTAAATCGACCTCACCTCAAGATGGTTCATCGGTCATTACTGCCGATCATGGTTATTACAATCCCAATGGCGACTCAGTACTTTCGGGTGATGTGGTCATTGACCAACAAGGTCGTATGATCCGTGCCGATGAAGTCATACTTGACCAAAGTCAAACTATTGCCAAAGCCAAAGGCAATGTACAAATGGCTCAAGGTGGTCTTATAGCGCAAAGTGATCAAATTGATTACAACTTAAAAGAAGAAACAGGCGAGCTAAACAACAGTTTCTATATTGCAGAAGTCACCCATGCACATGGCCATGCAAGCAAAATTTCTAAAGTTTCACCGACCAAAGTCGTACTAGAAGATGCCAGTTACTCAACCTGCCCACCCGATCAGAAACCGACATGGAAACTACAAGCAGATACCATTGAACTGAATCAAGATACGGGACGTGGTGTAACACGCGGTACAAAATTATACGTTAAAGATGTACCTGTACTAGCTGTACCCTATTTCAATTTTCCCATTGATGACCGTCGTACTACAGGGGTTTTAAACCCAACCTTTGGTTTTTCCAATGACGGTGGTTTTGAACTTGCTGTTCCAATTTATTTAAACCTTGCACCTAATTATGATGCAACAGTAACACCCCGTATTATTAGTGATCGTGGTGTAATGGCATCGGGTGAATTCCGTTATTTAACCGAAAATTTCGGTGCTGGTCGTTTATGGGGATCATATCTTCCATCCGATAAAGAATATGAAAATGATGCTTATCGAATTAAACATGATTTAAGTACAGACCGTGCAGATTTTCACTTTTTACATAATTGGCAAATTAATGACCAATGGTCAACCAATGCTGAATACAACTATGTTTCTGACAAAGACTTTTTCTCTGATCTGAATGCAAGTTCAGATTCAAGAACCGAGTTAAACCAACGTCGTGCTTGGGAACTTAATTATGCCAATGGTGTTCCTGGTTTAAAAGCACAATTAAAAGTCGAAGACTTCCAGACCCTTGATAAAGACATCAACGACATTGATAAGCCATATGCACGCCTCCCCCAGTTCCTGTTGAACTATGTTGGTGGTAACCCACAAGGTTTTGAATACGAATTTAATAACGACACCGCTTACTTTAAAAAGAATATCTCTGACTTTACCGATTTAGCACAACCTAACGGTACACGTTTATACAACCAAGTTGCTGCGCGCTATAACTTCCGAAATCAGTGGGGATTTTTTATTCCTGAGGCATCTATCCGTACATTAAATACGTATTATGATCAGGATACAAAAACATCAAGTAACTTTAGTTCAGATTCTCAAAATAAATCTGTAGTTGTACCGCAATTTACATTTGATTCAGGCTTAACCTTTGAAAAAGATGGAAAATTCTTACAAACACTGACTCCACGTGCATTCTATGCTTATGCACCGTATGAAAATCAGCAGAACTATCCAAACTTTGATTCAACAACGGCATCAATCAACTATGATCAATTATTCAGTCCTTATCGTTTTTATGGACATGACCGTCTAGAAGATAATAACTTCTTATCTTTAGGTTTAAGTTATAGCTTGTTTGATACACAAGGACTTGAGCGTATACGTGCAAGTGTGGGTCAAAGTTATTTCTTTGATGATCGCAAAGTTAGTTTACTCAATCAGTCAGATGATTTTGATACCGAAAAGAAAACTGGCCCCGTTGTTAGCCTAACCAGTCAGCTATCACAAAATTTCAGCGTTGGAGCAAATGGCGCATGGATGTCAAACGGGGATAATGTTCAGCGTGACCTACAAGCCTACTATACAGGCGATCAAGGTAACCTATTCAATGTTGGCTATTTTTCTCGCAACAATCTACCTGACCGCCAAAAACCATATGATCAAGTTGTTGCTTCATTTATTCAACCTGTAGGCAACAATTGGCGCATCATGGGCCATGCCCAATACGACATTGACAACAATGTTGCCCGTGAATACTTGCTCGGTGTCAATTACGAATCATGCTGTTGGGGTATCTCCGTTTATGGTCGTGAATACTTTAACGACCTTGACGATGTCAATGCATCTGATGTAAAACCAAAACGCGCTGTAATGGCTGAGTTCACCCTGAAAGGACTCGGGGGCTTAAACAACAAATTAAGCTCATTACTTGAAAACCGTATTTTAGGTTTCGACAAAGTTAATCAATCTTGGACCCATTAATGAAGACTCAGAATTTAAAAAAACTCTTTAAAGCGACTGCACTCACACTCTTGATTTCTTCATCAATGTCCGTATTTGCTGAACCGACAGATCAAGTCATTGCGGTTGTAGGTAATAGTGCCATTCTTCAAAGTGATTTAGAGCAAGGTATGGCTGAAGCTGCGCATCAATTACAAGCGCAAAAGAAAGAAGTTCCACCGACTGAATATTTACGTGTGCAAGTTTTAAATCAGCTCATCACCCAAAATGCACAGATGGAACAAGTTAAACGCTATGGTTTGAAGGCAGATGAAAAGAGCCTCAATGAAGCCGTTTTAAAAGTTGCAAATCAATCAGGCGCAACTAGCCTTGAAGCTTTTCAACAAAAGCTAGATAGTGTTGCACCAGGAACGTATGAAGTGCTACGTAACCGTATTGCAGATGACTTGCTCATTCAACGTCTGCGTCAACAACAAGTGATGTCACGCATTAAAATTAGCGATCAAGATGTTGATAATTTCCTCAAATCACCTGAAGGTCAAGCCGCTGTCGGTAGTCAAGTACATGTCATTCACATGCGTATTTCAGGCTCAACAACACCAAGTGAATTGACTCAAATCGCTCAGCAAGTAAAAAATGATCTCAGCAGTAACAATGATTTCAAAACAATCGAAAAAAAATACAGCACTGAAACTGTCAAAGTTGATGGTGCTGATATGGGATTCCGCCCACTGTCTGACATTCCATCAGAACTTGCAGCACGTGTGAGTGTACTCAACCCTGGGCAAGCGACTGAGCTGATTCAAGCCAAAGATGGCGTTCACGTTTTAAAATTACTTGAACGTAAAGGCAACGAACAGAAAGCACTTGTTCCTCAGTTTGAAACACGCCATATTTTGATTAAAACATCTGAAGTGGTAAGCCCTGAAAGTGCGAAGCAAACGATTGATAGTATTTACAACCGTATTAAAGCAGGTGAAGATTTTGCTACTTTAGCAGCAACTTACTCGAATGATCCTGGTTCTGCACGTGATGGTGGTAGCTTGGGTTGGGTCAGTCCTGGCATGATGGTGCCTGAGTTTGATGCAAAAATGAAAGCAGCTACTGTGGGACAAGTGACTGAACCTTTTGAAACTCAATTTGGTTGGCATATTTTATTGGTCAGTGGTACACGCCAACAAGACATGACCCAAGAATATCAACAACGCATGGCACGTCAAATTTTAGGTGAGCGTCAATTTGACTCTGAACTTGACAGTTGGTTACGTGAACTTCGTTCAAGCACATACATTGAAGTTAAAGACCCTGAACTGAGCAAAGCAATAGGTAAATAATTTACATCGTTAAATCAAAACCCTATCTTCTGATAGGGTTTTTTAATTCTAATTACTACGTATTATTGCCCTATACTGAATATTTCTTTCACTTTTAAAATGGAAATATATCAATACAATATTCAGTATCTATAATTTTCGTTAAAATCTTTTTGCTAAATTATTTTAGCAAGGTTTCCTTTTTATTCTCCGAGCATTTTATGACTGACAATCAACTCATAGCCGACTTATCTACTCTCACCCCGATGATGCAACAATATTTAAAAATAAAAATGCAAAATCCACATTCAATCATGTTTTATCGCATGGGAGATTTTTACGAGCTATTTTTTGATGATGCACGTAAAGCGGCTAAATTACTCGGTATTACACTCACCCATCGTGGTAAAGCCAATGGTGAACCGATTCCAATGGCAGGCGTTCCCTACCATGCAGCAGAAGGTTATCTCGCTCGCCTAGTCAAGAAAGGCGAAACTGTGGTGATCTGTGAGCAAATTGGTGAAGTGACAGGAAAAGGGCCTGTTGAACGTGGCGTAGTTCGTATCATTACACCGGGAACACTCACTGATGATGCGCTATTAACTGCACATCAAGCATCGAATTTGGTCGCCATGTGTTTTCAACAAAATCAAGTTGGTATAGCACTCCTTGACCTCAGCGCTGGGATTTTTAAAGTTCAACAGCAAGATTTTAATTCAGAAAGTTTACCGCTTGAACTTGCACGTTTGATGCCAAGTGAAATATTAATTGATGAAGATTTGGTTGATCCAAATATTATCGACTCAGTTAAAAAAAATATTGATTGCCCTATTACAAAACGTCCAAATGTCGATTTCAATTTAAATAATGCACAAAAAACCTTATGTGATCAGTTTGCCGTTTCAACACTCTCAGGTTTTGGCGTTGATCATCTTCCTTTAGCCAAAGCTGCGGCAGCTGCACTAATTCATTACGCACGTGAAACACAAAAAACGGCTTTACCCCATATTCGCTCCTTAAAACTCGAACAAAGTACAGATTTTATAGCCCTTGATCCTGTTACACGTCGCAATCTAGAAATTATTGATCCATTATTTGAACATGGTACATCACTCTTTTCTCTGATTAATGATTGTCAAACAGCTATGGGGGGACGTTTACTCAGCCGCACCCTAATGCAACCGTTACGTGACACAGCACTACTCGATCATCGCCTTGATGCCACAGAAAATCTACTGAAAGGCTATCATGAATCACCTGTTCGACTCGTCCTGAAAGACATTGGCGATATTGAACGTGTGCTCAGCCGTGTGGCTTTAGGTAGTGCTCGCCCACGTGATTTAGTGCAACTGCGTCAAGCATGTGCGCAAATTCCATTTTTACGCCATGCATTACAACCTGTATTAACAAATAAACAATCGCAGCTAATCACTCAACTCAATGAGGAATTAGGTGATTTTAATGGCTTACATGAACGCTTAATGTCATCCATTGTTGAAAATCCACCTGTTTTACTACGTGATGGAAATGTCATTGCAGAAGGTTTTGACGCTGAACTCGATGAACTGCGTAAAATCCGTGATCATGCAGGGCAATTTCTGATTGACCTCGAAATTCGCGAGCGTGAAGTCAGTGGGATCAATACACTGAAAATCGGCTATAACCGTGTCAGTGGCTACTATATTGAACTGACTCGCTCACAAGCAGAACAAGCCCCTGAGCATTATATTCGCCGTCAAACCCTAAAAAATGCTGAACGATATATTACCCCCGAATTAAAATCATTTGAAGATAAAGTCCTATCTAGTGAATCTCGTGCGCTTGCACGTGAAAAAATGCTATTTGAAATGTTACTTGAAGAATTACGTCAAAATATTGGCGATTTACAAATGATGAGCAGTGCCATTGCTCAGATTGATTTAGTAGCCAATTTTGCCCATCAAGCACGTTTAAACAATTGGAATCGTCCTGAATATAGTCCTGAATCGGGTATTAAAATTAATGCAGGTCGTCATCCTGTCGTGGAATCACTAAGTAAAACACCATATACGCCCAATGATACCCTGCTCGATTTTAATCATCGTATGGCGATTATTACAGGTCCCAACATGGGCGGTAAATCGACATTCATGCGCCAAACAGCACTAATTAGCCTGCTTGGATATTGCGGTAGTTTCGTGCCTGCACAATCGGCAAAACTCGGTCCCATAGATCGTATTTTCACGCGTATTGGTTCAGCCGATGATTTATCTTCAGGTAAATCGACATTCATGGTAGAAATGACTGAAACTTCGCAAATATTACACCACGCAACAAGTCAATCATTGGTACTGATGGATGAAGTGGGTCGCGGTACAAGTACCTATGATGGTCTTTCACTCGCTTGGGCATGTGTACTTGATTTAACTCGTCGAATCAAATGTTTATGTTTGTTTGCTACACATTATTTTGAATTGACTGAATTATCGAAAGAATCAGGCATTGATAATTATCACGTAACTGCAAAAGAGTTGAATGGCAATTTAATTTTATTACATAAAGTTCAGTCTGGACCTGCAAGCCAAAGTCATGGTTTACAAGTCGCTAAACTTGCTGGCATTCCTGCAAGTGTGATTAAAGAAGCACAAAAACGTTTGAAAATTTTAGAAAAACAGCAAGTACAGCCAATAACCATAACGCAAAATGATTTATTTGCTTCAATCGATGAAATCACAGATACAACTACACAAGCAGAAGTACACGTTGTTGAAAAAATCATTGAGATTGAAAAATCATCACCTGCGTTAGATGCACTTGCACAATTGGATATTGACAATCTCACACCAAGAGAAGCTTTAGCACAATTGTATCAACTTAAAGAGTTGATGCATTGATTGATTAAATAACACCCAAATCAATATTATATTTATTTTAGCAAGCAAAGCCTGCGTAATTTAGGCTTTGCTTCTTTAATCTACGGCTCTTTATTCATCTTTTAAGCATTTTCACGTTTATCTCAGCTTATTTTTAGAATTTACAATATTTTTAATGGTTTTGAAATCTCGAAATCCTGTGAAAAATAGCTATATCATCATTTTTTCTGTTCTCAGCAGGATCATCTATAACAAATATCAATAAAAGCAATTGTTACTTTCGGCTGTTTTGCCTAAAATACAGCATCATTCATTAGAACCAAATTTTTAGGTAGCTGACGCCATGACCTTTGTAGTCACTGAGAATTGTATTAAGTGTAAATATCAAGACTGCGTAGAAGTCTGCCCTGTAGACTGTTTCTATGAAGGACCTAACTTCCTCGTCATCAATCCAGATGAGTGTATTGACTGTGCATTATGTGAACCAGAATGCCCAGCAAATGCAATTTTCTCAGAAGATGAATTACCTGAAGGTCAAGAAGTCTTTATTGAACTAAATGCTGATTTAGCACAAAAATGGCCAAACATCACTCAGATTGGTGATCAGCCAGAAGATCGTGAAGAATGGAACGGTAAAGCCGACAAACTTCAATATCTTGAAAAATAAGATAGAAAAGATCAGCAAATGCTGATCTTTTTTTCAATCTGAAACGAAAAGGTACAATTGTTTGCAAAATATTCAAAATCTACCGTATATTTCAGTTTAAAATAGCCCATTATTTATTGGCAGTAATTTAAATACCTATAATGAAAGAATTCCTCAAAGGCTTGTTCGCCGTTGGTACCATGACTTTTGTCTTGGTTGGGTGTACTTCTAGCCCGAAGCATAATACGTCAGGAACACAACCCGGTCAGCGCATTCATATCCCGCAAGAACAAGTCACGCTTGATCGCGCAATGCAACCGAAAGTTATGCCTACGTCTTATCGCAATTGGTTAATGCAAGGTGAAAACCAAGCTCGCTCACGTGAATATGAACGTTTTCTTGAGCAAAATGGTTCAGGGAATATCATTCCTAGTTTTGAATTGTTTAAAACTGCACGGGCTTGGGATCAATGTGGTAAATCTGAATATATGATTCCAAATCAAGAATTATGGCGTAATCAGTTGGCAACGCTGAAAGTCTTTAAATATCTTGTTGCTTCAAAAGTATTGACTGATTTTACTGTAACCTCTGTATACCGTGATTTACCTTTAAATCAATGTGCAGGTGGTGCAGGTTCTTCGCGCCATCTATTTAACTCTGCAATTGATTTCCGTATTGGACCTGTTTCTCCACAAGCACAAGATTATGCTTATATTGAAAATACTAAATATAAATTATGTCAATTTTGGGTGCAATATGGTCAAAATCTCAATATGGGATTAGGCTTATACGCGTCGGGTCAAATTCATATTGATACGCAAGGTTACCGTACTTGGGGTCCTGATTTAACCCGTAATAGCTCAATGTGTAATTTATAAAGATATCACTTTCAACTCAACGATATTTATTATCATAAATTGAAAAATAGATTATCACTTAAGGAGATCATTCGATCTCCTTTTTTAGCTGCGCAATAGATCGTGCGATTACCACACTCGGTAACTTAAAACTTTGACATTATAGTGATCAATAAAGTGAACAATAAATCTGAGTCTTTTTGTTTAAAATGTCTGTAAAAATACGGAATAAAATTGCACTCTAATTGAAAAAGTTTACAATGCAACTCACTTCTACGCTTTAAAATATTCAGGTACATGCTATGCAACAAATGTGGTCAGATATCGATCATTACATCGAATCACATTTAATTCCAGAAGATCCAATTTTAACACAAACCCTTGAAAACACTGCTGCGCATGGTTTCCCTGACCATCTTGCCGTTGCTGCAAATCAAGGTATGCTGTTACAAATGTTGATCCAAATGAATAAATGCAAACGTGTTCTTGAATTAGGCACTTTTGCTGCCTATAGCACTATATGGCTTGCACGTGCATTACCTGAGGATGGCTATATTCTGACAATTGAAGGTCGTGATACCCATGCAGCGATGGGTCAAGAAAATATTGACCGAGCAAATTTACCACAAACAATAGAACTTAAAGTCGGTCGTGCTACAGATATTCTCAATGCTTTGCCTGAAAATACTGAAGCCTTTGACTTTATTTTTGTCGATGCCGATAAACAGAGCTATCCTGAATATCTTGAACTGAGTTTAAATTTATCACGCTCAGGAACAGTAATCGTGCTTGATAATGTCATTCGTGCTGGTGATATTATGAATCCTGAAAATGTTAAGCCAAGCATTGAAGGTATTCGTCAAATGTATCAAGCAATGCAGAATCATCCTAAAATTCTATCTTGTACAGCACTACAAACTGTAGGTAGTAAGGGTCATGATGGTTTTGCAATAGCGATTGTTAAATAATATACAAACCAAAGTTACCAATTTAAAAAATTAAATGAATATTCAATAAAAGCCACATGATGAATGTGGCTTTTTATTATAGCTAATTTACACATCCTTGAACTAACCACTTTTACTTATTAAAAGTTATCCCCTAAAGCTGTTTGTATAATTGTGGATAACTAATGTATTAAAACATAAGTATACGTATTTGTTAAATTTATTAACAAAGAATATATTTTAACCAATCTGTTTTTTACTCAATTCTCACCAACTTCAAATGACTAAAAATTCATACTTTTTTCAATCAAAAAGAGAATGAAGAATATCATGAATCATTTAAAATCAAGATATCCTTCATTTTATATGATAAAAATCACTTATTTATAGAACGCTATTTAGCCACCAATAAGGGTACTGTCGTATTCCTAAAAATGGTCGTTGTGACACTACCTAAAAAGAATTGATGAATTTTGCTATGACTAAATGCCCCCATCACCAAGAGTTGGATCTGATGCAAGTTTTGATAATCTAAAATATTGGTTGCAACATCACCATAGCGATATTCCATCACTACATCAAAGCCTGCATCTCGTAATAGTTGTGCGGGTTCATTGAGAATTTCTGGGTGATCACCCACGTATAATAAATGGCATTGCAACTGTTTTAATAAATCACTTTTAGCCACACGTTTTAGCATTTTTTGGCAGGTTTCAGAAAGCTCATAGGCAAATATAAAACGTGTCGGCGGTTTAAAATCCTCACCAACAGTCATTACTGTACATCGCGCACCACGAATAAAGTTTTCAACATTACTACCCATAGTTTTATTTTTTTCTGCAGAGCGTTCACCTAAACGCCCAATTACGACAAAATCATCTTCTTGTAATAAATTAAAACTTTGCTCTAGAAAATCACCTTTTTCTTGAATATGTGTTGTGGTTAGTCCATATTTTTCTTGAATCATATTAGAAATATGTTTAAGCAAATTATTACTATAATCGAGTGCAAGCTCACTTTGCTTTTGTTCGAGTTCTGATAGCTCTTTCAGTAACATTGCATTACTTTCAAAACCAATAACACCGCTTATTTCACCTAAATGATAACTTGCAGGATAATAGTCAAGAACTTGCAATAAAACCAATTCACGACCCGTTTTATGTGCGACCCACGCCGCCGCTTCTGCTAAGGCATTAATGCAAGGGGAAGAATCTATACATGCAATGACTCGGTTCATATCAGCCTCTCAATGACTTATACAGCCTCGTGTTGGTTATGTTTTTAACATAGCACAAGTTTTTTAAGCATATCGATGAAGAAATGTAATCAATGACTTACATTTACAATTGATGTGTTTTTAGTCACGATATCGAATCATTTTTGCAGGATTCCCCACAACAATTTCTCGTGTAGCGACATCTTTTGTCACCATACTATTCATACCGACAACCGCTTGATCTGCTATACGTACACCATCTTTAATCCCCACATGTGCGCCAAGCCAAACATCTTTGCCAATTACAATCCCCTTAGATGTGACAGCTTGCTGATATATTGGCTGACCTAAATCCATACCATGATCAAATGCATATAAATGACAATATGCTGCCATACGAACTTGATTTGCAAGGATAATACCACTACGCCCACCATCTAAAATACAGTGATGATTGATCGCAACTTCATTTCCGATAGTAATAGGTCCATGTAAAGTACAATCAGCAGCAATAAAGCAATTATCTCCAATGACAATCTTCCGTCCGGGCTCCGCAAAAATATGCGCTAATGGTGAAATAAAACAATTTTCACCAATTTCTATCGTTTCCATCTGCATTAAATATTCTTGATATTCTTTTTGCCATTCATCCGCCCACAACCGATTTTTTGGCTTTAATGACCAATACAACCATGGCATATAGTTCAAACGGTGTTTATGCTGTTCTCTATATTTTAATGATGGATCTTGTTCACTCACGATTTTCACCCACCATGTCTTCATCCACTATTTTTAACTGTTCACGCCCACGCGTTACATCTTGAATTTTCAATGCCAAAGCTTGAATTTGTGGTATTTGTAATTGCAACTGAATGACAACGCCATTCTCTGTATATTGTTCTTCATATTCAATTTGTTGTTGATTCAACTCATATTGAAAAATCGCCCATTCATTAAATAGACACTGAAAATAAGCTTTTTTCTTTTCAATCAGTTCAATTTTTTCAGCGAGAAGTAAGCATTGCCCTGCACAGCCACCATAGGCACGGACTAAACCACCTGTACCAAGTTTAATCCCACCAAACCAACGATTGACCAAGACAATAACATTGGTCAACTCATTACCTTCAATGGTCGCAAGTATAGGACGCCCTGCTGTTCCTGAAGGTTCACCATCATCATTAAAACGGACATTGTGTCCAATTTTCCATGCCCAACATTGGTGTGTTGTAGATGTATCTAAATGCTTTTCCAAAAAGACTTTAACTTGCTGTTCATTTTCCACAGGTGCTGCGATCGCCTGAAAGCGACTTTTTTTAATGTCTTCCTCGAAGCTAACCTCTGTCGCAAGTGTGTATGGCATAAATTAAAATGTAATGACAATTTCATCAATTATACCTGTTTCAGATTAAACTCTCTATTGAAAAGAGGCATAAAAAATCCCTACATAAGTAGAGATTTTTTAAATTTAGAATTTGAAAAAATCAGATCATCAATCTATATATTTAAATCCATTTTGGCTAAATATAACTCAGTACAACAGGTTTTTACCATTAAGCAAATCATCAAGCGTAATATCTTGGTTTTGATTTTGCAAAATAAGGAGTTTTTCTGATTGGAATCCTGCTTCCTTACCATCACGATCAATTGATATCGTTGCTGTTTTACTCGCCGCATCATACTGAACATTGACGAAATCTTTAATATCAGATTGACCGTCTTTAAAACTAACTAGTAATTCAGAGATATCAATCATGTCACCTTCTGCAATATTGAAATCTGTCCATGTATCGAGATCATTGCCACCATGGGCTGACTGATTATTTAACAATTCGAAGAATACTAAATCAGCCCCAGTACCACCTGTGTAGGTATCAACACCTTGCCCTCCAAGCATGACGTCATTGCCTAAACCACCCATAATCGTATCATTTCCTGCACCACCAAGTAAAAGATCATTGCCTTCTCCACCATCAATATAATCATTACCTAAGCCGCCACGAACAAGATCATCTCCTGCACCTGCATGAATAATATCATCGCCATTCAGTCCATAAATTCGATCTGCATTGGCTGTTCCAGATAATGAACCATCATCATTGTCAGTACCTAATAAAATACTATCTTTGGCAGCGTTAAAGGTTCCAGCGTTTAAGAGATTTAACCCGAGTAACTGCGATACGTTACTTGAACTTGAAGCACCTTGTGTATCTGTTGCTGTAATACTGATTGAATTCAACACATCTACATTCAACAGATTACCATTTAATAATGTGCCGTCATTAGCAGTTAGATACACACTTGTGAGCAACTCGTTTACAGCAAGATTATCAATTTCACCACCACCAATTGCAGTGATAATTAATTTCGAACTTGGTGCAATGAGCCCAAGTACTCCATCATCACTTTTTACAGTAAATTCTAAGCCAAGTTCTTTGGCCAAGGCTTGCGATGCTGTGAGTGCCATTGGTGTCAAACTCAATGTAAGCAGTGGTTGATACTTAACTTCTACAGTTTTTAAATTATTATCTACATCATAAGCTGTTAGATATTGCTGACTCAGATTAATGACACCGAGTGCATCCAAGTTAATAATACCTAATAAACTACCAACTGAAACTTGTGTTGTTGGTGCGACATTATTTTCAATAAAGCCAATATTTGGAACATCAGTCGTATCAATGCTTGATGTTCCTGTGTTTTTGATATCGCCATCAGAATCTGTCACTTGCGCTGACATATCTATAGTTTTATCTGTCAATGCATCGGCATTAATATTGGCAGAATCAACCTCCAATTTTCCTTTATTGAGTAAGTCTTGAATAATCTGTTGATCGGTATTTTTCACAGATTGACCGTAAGCATTCACCCCATCTACAAGGTTAACGCCTTCTAGTACAATCACTTGATCCGTCTTTGCGGCAACTTTGGCTGAGTATCCGCCAATATAAGCTCCGCTACTACTAATACTAATTACTGTACTCGTTACACCATTTTCAGTCACCAATGCAAAGTGTAAGTAATTAGTCAAGTTACCTGTACTGAAACCTATACGACCTTCTCCAACCAATAATCCCGAAAGATCAAGGACATCTCCTCCTTCTTTCACAGATGCTTTATCGAAATCTTTAATCACATCACGCGCGGGTGTAGTTGTTGTTCCTTGATCACCTGCTTCCCATTTAAAGACATCACTAAAGCGATTTATGGAACCTTGTACATCACCCCAAAGGATATCGTTACCTTTTCCACCAATCAGAATATCATTGCCATTGCCTGCATAAAGTGTGTCATTTCCAGCGCCACCTCGTAAGATATCACTACCTTCACCTGCATCTAGAACATCATCACCATCATACCCGTATAGGCGGTCATCTTTGGATAATGTACTCTTATCACCACTGACTACATCGTTGTTTGCAGTACCTTCTTGTAAAATACCTGACTGTTGTAACTTAACGAGTTCACCTAGACCACTCAATACACCAACATCGGCAACATCTACAGTCGTATCTTTACCTGTTTCATTATTACTATCAGTCGCAGTAATTGATTCTCCTGCAAGAAGCTTCACA
Source organism: Acinetobacter sp. TY1 (assembly GCF_048551395.1). NCBI lineage: Bacteria > Pseudomonadati > Pseudomonadota > Gammaproteobacteria > Moraxellales > Moraxellaceae > Acinetobacter > Acinetobacter sp. TY1. The sequence continues at coordinate 4,988 of NZ_JBLYZK010000008.1, read as the reverse complement.
TCCAAAATTTGACCTAAACCCGACACCAATTTCACAGTACCTAAAAACTCATTCAAGCGGTCTACATCCATTGTTTTACCATCTAATGAGGTAATACTGATCTGCGCTGGTGTAATCAGGAATGCATTAATTAGTGAAACTTTAAAACCAAATTCTGCTGCCATTGCAGCTGAATATACGTAATGAAGCCCCAAATCTAAATTGAGCAAGGCAGCTTTATTAATCACAACTTTTGAAATATTGTTATTACCATCTTGAACCGTATAAAGCTGAGTACTACTTAGATCAATTAAGCCAGCAACATTCACATTGGCTGTGCCAAGTAACCCACCTTTATCACCTAAACTTGCTTGTGGTTTTTCATTCACAATGGTTTCAGCAGAAATACCTGATGCAGTGACTTCATATACACCTGTCTTCATGTTCACTTTGACAGTATTGCCATGTACGGTGGTAACCGTCAGTAAGTTATTGGCATCATTTGAATAACTATAAGCGTAAACTGTTGTTGAACTACCCGATTGACTCACAGTGTTATTGACTGAATCATAGATATAAGTGTTACCTTCAATCGTTACTGATTTGAGATGACCTCCATCCATACCAAAAGTTTCAACAAATGTACCTGAAACCGTTCCTACTTCAGTCATGTCTATATTGACCACTGGTGAAACAACAGGCTCACCATCATGTACTACAATACTGAGCTGAGAATTTACACCATTCGTTTCTACTGGGATCTGAATAGTTGCAATATCTGAACTGAGATGATCAATACCTTGAGATAGAACAACCTCGTATTTGCCATTATTATTGGCTTTTATTTCTATCACAATTTCATTGCCGATCTTGCCAAACACTACTCCATTTTCCAGACTCCAAACAACATTTTGTCCTTTGACTTGAACTTGGGCTGTGGGAAGTTTTAAAGTCGTATTGGCGACTGCTAAATCAGTCTCTACAACGAGTGCTGTACCCACATAATTAGATTCGTTTAGTTCGACTGAATGACCAAATTTAGTATGTGCGTTTAATGTTGTTTCAAATTGATTACCCGCCAAATCTACAGCGGTAATTTTGACTGGATAATCTGTTCCATCATTTAAACCAAATAGATCTGTAGAAGTAAATTTAGCCGTCCAATCACCATTGCTATCTACGACTGCAATAACTTTCTTACCATTTATTTCAACGGTAATTATTGTCGAAATTTGATCAATATGCCCTTTAACTTCAACGCCATCTGAAATTTCTTTTAAATCAATTTCAATAATGCCTGAACTTGAATCATTGGCCACTGTATTTACATCTAAAATTGGTGCTTGAGTATCAACATGTAAATTCAGCGTTGTACTTCCAGATATGTTACCCGCTTTATCCACTTGGACAGCTTGTATTATATACGTGCCGTCTGCGAGTCCCTGAGTATATTGATAACTCCATGAACCATCGGCCTTAATAGGTAAAGTAGCAAATGGTGTAGCTGAAACAGTACCATTCACAACTAAATAGAGTTTAATGGTATTGGCAATATTACCTGTTGAACCACTATCAAAAGCATGACCCTGAATTTTAGGCGTATTATCATTGGTATGCACAACACCATTATTAATTGTAACAGTGGTATCGACACCTACATTTCCATGCTCATCTACTTGATCAACAATAGATTCAATTAATGGTGCTATTGGAGGTGTTTTATCAAAAGTCACTGGACGCGAAGCAATTACACTACCGCCAATAACCTGATTTTTAAGTACAAAATTATAATTCCCTTCTTTGAAATTATCTTTAACATTTGTAGCGTTGAGTGTCGCTGTCCATGTATTACCAGTGATCGTAACATTTACAAAATTATTTAGTCCAACACCTACATTTACATCATTACCATTCGCATCTTGAACAAATAAAAACAAGCTACTCAGTAAGTTTTTATCTGCAATTGTTCCTGTAACAATAAAACTGTTTTGTAAACCAGTCCATTCAGTTGCATTAATAATGTCATCACCCGCAATCACATTAATGGTTGCCGACTCTGTACGCGTAATAGGAACTGTACGATCTATAGATGAACTGATATTACCAGCCTGATCTTGTGAAGATACATGGATATGAGCATCACTAGAATAACCAGGAATTGATGGCAGACCCGCCACAGGTACAGTCCATTTACCATTTACATCCGCAGTAGTCGAATATTCAAAAATAGTATTATTCAATATCAAAGAATTTTTAAATAATCCTGAACTAATTTCTATTGTGATTGCTGTTCCCACTGGAATATTGGTTGGTAAATCAATAATTCCACTCGCTAGACTAGACAAATTACCAGTAATAGACTCAGTTCCATATTTAATTATATATGTTCCATTTGTGCCAGAACTTGAATGAATTTTTATCGTATTATCATCAAGAAATACACCCGAAATGTCTGGTCCTGTTAAAAAATCTGTACCGGCTGGATTTCGCCATTGTACATAAACCGTACTTCCTGCTTCCGCAGTTCCAGACAATTTGATTCCTGAAATATACTCAGCAGAGCTGATACTATTATCTCCTGTAACAGCATCTAGTGTTGGCGCTTGAATATGCGTATCGACATTTACAATATAACCCACAGATGGTGCCGAGATATTTCCAGCAATATCAGTAGATTTTGCCGTAATCGTATAGTTGCCGTCTTTTAACACACCATTTTCAAAGAAACCTGTTAATGCAGGATTTGCAGCAGAGAAATCAAACGTCCATTTACCAGTCGCATCAGCCTGAACAGGTGTTGTCGTAATCACTACGCCATTAATAGAAATTTCTACACTTGAACCTGCTTCTGCCGTTCCTGAAAGTGTAAAATCATTTTTATTTACCAATGAACCCGAAGGTATTTTATTGGTATTTACATCGCCATTTAAGTTATCGGATAGATCAGTAATAACAACAGGTTCTATTGTCATATCAATGACGAAATTAGATAAACTTTGATTAATACTCTTATTTCCCGCCAAATCTATTTGGTAAAAATTAAAAGTATTTGCTGAATAATTACCTGCTGGTAACACTAAAATATAGTTACCTTGGCTATCTTTTGTGGTGATTTCTACGGCTGCGCCATTATCTTTTGTATAGTAAAGTTTAGCGCCAGTTTCAACATTTGAAATGGTAATAATCGGATTTTTGGTTGTAACTGTTGTACCTGTTGGATCCAAGACGCCAGTATCTTCTAAAGTCACCGTCACTTGATTCGCAGTCTTATCAATAACAATTGGATTTAGATCTGAAATAACGCTTTCATTGCCCGCAACATCTACTTGTTTAAGTAAAATATCACCTTTTGCATAACTTCCTACAGGCAAGTCATAGCTATATACATTTCCATTTGCAATGACCTCAGTCCAAGCTCCACCTTTAATTTGAATATAGACTTTTGTACCTGCCTCTACATTACCTATCTGTAGCAGCCCATTACTTGTCACTCGATCACCAACTACCGCAGTATCTTCAGCAAGCGTCGCAGTCAGTGGAACTGGTGGATTGGTATCTAGAGTCAAAGCTTTATTGTAAGTAACCTCTACAATATTTCCAGCCTTATCGATCACTTGAACTTTAATATCACCAACAGCATATAGCCCATCATCTTTTAAATTAAAGGATGCGCCTTGACCAAGCTCCCATGCTCCCCCCTTAACTGAGTAGAACCATGTTGCACCAACCTCAATTTTAGATACATCGATTTGTCCATTATTGGTAATAAAATCAGTTTGATTTATACCTGTATCTTGACTCAAGGTTAATTCTGGAAGCTCAAGTTTTGTATCCAACTCATAATTAAAGGAAAGTGTATCTGTACCATCTGTAATTGTAATGACTACATTTCCCTCATTTAAAATCAAAGGAGGATTGTGTGTTTTGAAATCAAATGTCCAAAAACCTGATGCATCCGTAATAACAGTATAATTGACTGAATTAATCGTAATAGTGAGTTGACTCAGTGCAGCCGCTTTACCCGTAATAACAGGTGAAGCTTCATTGCTAAATCCTCCATTCACAATCGATTCTGGTGTAATTAATGGACTACCACCAACTTGATCAACATAATCATAAACACCTGTAATTTCTAACTTAAATTTTGAAGGGTCTAATACAGATGAATTATTAAGTCCAACATCTTCAGTGAAGCTGTTCGTGTCATTACCTACAACATCTTGGATTGCATTAACATCATTCTTACCTACCGTTGGGTCTTCGTAACTTACCTCAACTTTTTGACCACTATAAATTGGTGGTACAAAACTCAATGTCACCTCTTTACCATTGATCGTTACAGTATTTGGTATACGATCTACGCCATTCACATTCACCGTGAAATCATTAGCTTGTGGAGGATTACCTGCATTAAGCACTTCATTGAAAGTTAGAACCAATTGACCGAAAGTATTTACCTCTGCAGTATCTAAAATTGGTCCAGTAACATCACCTGCTTGAATAGTCGTATCACCAATATTTCCAGACGGATCAGTCACTGTTACCTTAATATTTTCACCATCTATTAATGGACGTTTTAAAATTACTTCTGTGATTCCATCTTTAGCTACACCGAGACCAATAACGTTACCTTGCATATCCGTAATTTCAATTAAGCCGATCTCATTTGAAGTCACGGTTATATGAGTAGCATCGTCTATAATTGCTTGTACTGTCGGTGGTGTTGTGTCTTTTTGCGTCGAACCATTGTCACCGGCATCCACCGTTTCGTTAAAGCCTGCCGTATCGTTACCGCTCGCATCTTGGATCGCATTGCTATCGTTTTGCGCTGTTGGATCGGTGTAGATCACTTGCACACTTTGACCGCTATAGATCGGTGGCGTGAAATTCAGCGTCAATGTTTGACCTGTGATCGTGATGCTGTCTGGGGTACGCAGTACGCCATCAATCACGATGGTGAAGTCTTTGTTTTGCGGTGGATGTTGTGCATCTAAGTTTTCATTGAAGCT
>NZ_JBLYZK010000007.1:0-143260 GCF_048551395.1 Acinetobacter sp. TY1 | reverse complement strand
AACAAGCCAATCTAACATTAGAGCAGATGGATGTGATTGAACTGAATGAAGCATTTTCAGCTCAAGCTTTGGCGGTTGCTCGTGATCTAGGTCTTGAAGATGGTGCAGCACATGTCAATCCAAATGGTGGTGCTATTGCATTGGGTCATCCGTTGGGTGCTTCGGGTGCACGTCTAGTTACCACAGCACTCAATCAACTTGAAGCAACGGGTGGTACATATGCGCTTTGCTCAATGTGTATTGGGGTCGGTCAAGGTATCGCTTTGATTATTGAACGTGTCTAACCAAGTATCACTAATTTAAGATATTTCTCCTCCCTTTTTTAAAGGGAGGTTGGGAGGGATTTAATGCCAACATTCACATCAAACGACGCACAAATTAATTACCAAACTTTTGGTGAGGCAAACAAGCCTGCAATTATTTTCTCTAATTCTTTAGGGACAAATTTCAGCATGTGGCAAGCTCAAATTGATGCATTCAAAAATGATTTTTTTGTGATTTGCTATGACACTCGTGGTCATGGTCAATCATCTGCCCCACAAGGGCTGTATACTATTGATCAATTGGGTCAAGATGTCATCAATTTACTTGATCATCTCAATGTTGAAAAAACCACTTTCTGTGGTATTTCTATGGGTGGTTTAACAGGTCAATGGTTAGCTATCAACTACTCTGCACGTTTTAATCACGTAATTGTCTGCAACACAGCTGCAAAAATTGGACAAGAACAAGCATGGAAAGACCGTGCGACACTTGTCCGTGAACAAGGTTTACAACCGATTGCATCAACAGCAGCATCACGTTGGTTCACCGAGCACTTTATCCAACGCAACACAGCAATTGTGACTTCTCTGAGTAACGACCTCGGAGCTAGCAGCGCAGAAGGTTATGCAAGCTGTTGTGAAGCGTTGGCTAAAGCAGATTTACGTGAACAACTGAAAAAAATTCAAGTGCCTGTATTGATTATCGCAGGAGCTCAAGATCCTGTAACGACTGTAGCCGATGGTCAGTTTATGGCTGAACATATTGTCGGTAGTCAGTTATTTACAATTGATGCATCCCACATTTCCAATATCGAACAACCTGAAGTATTTAGTAAAGCCGTGCAAAAATTTATTGCTTCATCATGATAAATTAATCTTGATTCATTGATTTTTGCTTTACCCAACATCCTGAAAATGAAGATGATTCAAATCTAAACTTTTAGGGTGTTTTTTATTTTGTTGCTTTCTTATTTGAATGTGCCATATTTTTGCATAATAATTGTATTGTTTTAGCGATATGAATCTGTCTGATCCAAACCTGAAAACTACTCAATAAAACACGGTGAAAATGTGAAGTTATTTCTCGATTGTGAATTTAATGGCTTTGGTGGTGAACTTATTTCGATGGCATTAGTCGATGAAAATGAATGTTATTTCTATGAGGTTTTGCCCTGTGATGCACCTATTGCATGGGTCGCTGAACATGTCATTCCGATTTTGAATCAGCCCGCACTTTCTTTACAGCAATTTCAGTCACAACTGAGAAACTTTTTATTTCATTACGATTCAGTTCATATTATTGCCGATTGGCCCGAAGATCTATCTTTATTTCTAAATAGCTTAATTCTGGGTTTTGGTTCTAGCATGACCACACCGCCCATGACTTTAGAGCTCTATAATAAACAACATGAACTCAATGTCCCATCAGCTCAACCACACAATGCATTACAAGATGCGCTCGCTTTAAAAAGAACACTCTTTATTTAAACTTTCAATAAATCAGCGCATTCTTTTTAAATTAAAGGTCACAACCCCCCATATTTCAAGCTGTTGCCCTTCTTCGATATAAATATTTTGATAATCCGCATTTTCAGCTTTCAACCAAATTTTCGGTGGATTAAATTGCATATCAATCATCAGTCGTTTAACTGTAAAATCGTTATCAATCAGCGCTATAACAATATCACCTGACTTTGCTGAAATGCTTCGATCAACAATAAGCGGATCATCAATATCAATACCTGCATCATACATAGAAAGCGAGTTTGCTTTTACAATAAACGTTGAACCTTCATTACGTATCAAATACTCATTCATATCTAATGATTGTTCAATATGCTCATGTATAAACGCTGGTGATCCTGCGGCAACACGCTCTGTAGCCAAAGGAATTTGGTAAATTTTCTCATTTTTAGCTTCTACAGGTTGCATCTTTAACGAAGAAGACAAATCCGATAGATGCCCTGGATTAATATTATTTAGCAGCCAATTTTTGATAATATGAACTTGCGACTCAGGTACACGAATCACCTTTGTTGGTTCATTGAACTGTGCTTTTCGCCCCGCATTAACACGAGCACCACCATGTTCAAATTCTTGTTTTTTTGTCATTTGTTTTCGCTCTATTTGCAACCGTAGATGCCTTAAAAATAATATAACTTGAAAAAGTTACAAATTCAAGTTGACGTCCTTCTCATTTTCCATAACAATGGCTTCATTGATCAGATTTTAACTTATCTGTTTAACATGGATGTTTTAGATAAATTAAATAACACATTGAATTATAGATAAATTTATTTATTAAAATCTTAAATCACTGATTTTATTTAAATAAAAATGATCAAATATATCACTTATTTATATTGAATGATTTTCTATGCGGAGACATAAAAATGACAACTCAACGTGATGCTATCTTAGGTTATGCCGATGATCAACATGCATATTATATTCGTCTCATTGAAGACAATATTGTATTGGGAAGCCACTACGGATTGGTCTGCGAACAAAATACAGATGAGGCTGAAAGTATTATGACGACCTTATATTTGAAAAAATCTTTTTGGCTCAATGGTTCTGCATTTTCAGATATTGTGAAAGGTTTACAACCGTTATCGCTACAGTGCTGAATAAAATATTTTTCAGCTACTAACTCAATGATGAAATTCCTAACCTAAAAATAATTGAGCAAACAAAATAAAAGCAAGTCGAACATAAATATATACGTTATAAATCAAGGATGATCTACATTGACCGTCCTTGAAAACCACATAATATTTCATTTTCACGTACTAAAATGTACATTATTGAATAAAAATAGATCATTTCTTTTGATCCGAATGCTGTAATGAAGCATTATTCATGCCTGCATTGAGCTTGTTCAAGAAGTGTACAAAGGTTGCTTTATCATCAAACATAAAGCCTTCCATTGCTTGACGATAAAACTCATAAATTTTGAGTTGTAATTGCTCCCAAAATTCAAATCCTAATGGCGTTAATATCACTTTTTTTGCACGGCGATCTGCTTGGTCTGCAAAACGAATCACATAATCATCACGTTCTAAACGTTTAAGTACGCCATCTAAATTTTGTCGACTTACACCTAGATATTCCGTCAGATCGGAAAAAGACATTCCTTCACGTACTTTTTCACGTGATAAAGCACCCAAAACTGCCCAATGTACAGGTGAAACTCCAAGTTCTTTAGCACTTTGTCTGTCTAAAGTATTACCTAGTTGGAATACTCGAAAAAAAAGCCTGTTATGTATTGCATACAAATCTTCATCTTGGGAAGAGTTCTGTTCATTACTCATAGAACATCTGTCCTTTATCAAAAATGTTCAAGCCTACTTCATTCATATCATGTCCTCATGAAATTTCGTTATAGGCTTTAAAGCACTATTTTCATTCAATTTTAAAATAGCATTTAATCCTAAGTATAACAATTACAGCCTGCTCTTTATAAATAAGTTGTTTTGTTTGGTTGTATTTACACATATCCTCCACCGTATTCTCTTATTTTGATAATTACTATAGATTCTCAAAATTATATCAACATATTGTCATATATGTCAGAATATAGAATACTGATCTTTTTTAATTTTAAAAATGATAAAATCATCCTACTTTTCAACAAGTACTCGACTTTAGTATATATATTAAAATATTTATAATAAATATATTAAATAAATACATGTTTTATATTAATATTTTACAAAGATAAAAAATAATATATATCAATATATTGACATTTACTTCGATTCAAATATATTCAATTTGTATATTTAGCATTCGCTTCTAATGGACAAATAAGGAAATTTGTCTGCTTTAATGTCTAATATGTGTAATAACAAATGAAAATATATGTAAATTATTTGACATAAATTATGGTATGGAGATGCCAATGCAGTACATTGACGTACAAAAAACAATAGATGAGGCAAAACTGAATAAGTTTCACCTCCGCGTTCTATTTTGGTGCTTTTTAATTATTATTATTGACGGTTATGATATTGCTGTTGCAGGTGCTGCAATCCCCTCTATTATGGAGGAAATGAAGGTTTCAGCATCGACTGCGGGCTTCATGGCAAGCTCAACCTTGTTCGGTATGATGTTCGGGACCATTGTATTTGGTGGCTTGTCTGAAAAAATTGGACGTCGCTTAACGATTTCAATTTGTGTAGTTTTATTCAGTTTATTCACGGCGGCTGCGGGTCTATGCAAAGATCCCATCAGCTTTAGTATTTTACGCTTTATCGCTGGACTCGGTATTGGTGGTGTGTTGCCCAATATTGTTGCACACATGACTGAATACTCACCAAAAAAAATCCGTAGTCTCATGACCACAGGTATGTTTTCGGGCTATGCTGTTGGTGGGATTGTTGCAGCAGCGATTGGTAAATATTTCATTATGGAATTTGGTTGGCAAATCGTATTTTTTGCTGCGGGTTTTCCTGTATTTTTGGTGCCTTTTATTTACAAGTATTTGCCTGAGTCTTTGGTCTATTTAGAAAAGAAAAATAAAACTAACGAAATTAAAGCGATCATGCAAAAAATTGAGCCCTCTTTACAAATTAATGAACAGACTCAATTACAATTTCCTCCAATGGCACCTCATCAATCTGTACCTGTAACTCAATTGTTCAGTGATGGACGCTTTTTAAGTACTTTAATGCTTTGGGTTGCCTTCTTTACTGGGCTATTCATGATTTATTCGCTCAGTACTTGGCTTGCAAAACTGATGGCTTTGGCAGGTTATAACCTAGGTTCAGCACTTAGTTTTGTCATTGCTCTAAATTTTGGTGCAGTCATTGGCTGTATTGTTGGGGGATGGTTAGCAGATCGTTTTCACATCAAATGGGTCTTGGTCACCATGTATACATTGGGTGGTATTTTCTTATATGCCATGACATTTGATCATTCACAAAATATGCTTTATCTGATTATTGCAGCAGTAGGCGCATGCTCAACAGGCGGTCAGATTGTGGCTTATGCATACTGTGGACAATTCTATCCTGCCAACATTCGTTCAACAGGCATTGGTATGGCAGGTGGCGTTGGTCGTTTAGGTGCAATTCTAGCCCCGTTAATTATTGGTTATATCGTGGCATTGAATTTACCGTTAGAACAAAACTTTATGGTTATTGCAGCCGTTGCCATTTTGGGTGCAGTGGGGATTGCCTTTATTAACCATGAAAAAGCCGCAATTTAATTTTTTATCTGTCGTTCAACCGATTATTGTTAAACTGATGTTATTTTTTAAACTCATAATTTAAAGCTAAAAAAAGCCCTCTCGGGCTTTTTTTATTGGTCAAAATTTCGCAGTAAAATGCTTAACGAATTTCTGCTTTCCAACCATCTTCTTCCAATACGGCAAGTACGGCAGTTTGGTCGAGTGTAGTTTCAAGTTCAACTAATTTTGCAGCAACATCAATATTCACAATCGCTTGCTCATCAGCCGTTTTCAGACTTGCAGTTACACCTTTAGCACAACCGCCACACGTCATATTTTCTACAAATAGTTTCATTATAATCTCCAATTCTATCAATGGTATTGCTTTACTCTAAACCTTTCCATAATGGCAAGGTCAAGTCTTTCTTTACTTACTTTCTGCAATTTAAGTATCAGAAAATACAGCCTTTTAACTTAATGCCCTTTTTCAATATGCTCTAAAATACTGCAATCGGGGCTTTCATTTCCTGCACAACAAGACACGGATTGTTCAAGAGTATTGACCATCTCTTGTAAGGTTTTAATTTTTTGATTCAAATCATCAATATGCTTTAAAGCTAATTGTTTAACTTCAGCACTGCTTCGATCGGTATTTTTCCATAATGAAATCAAACCTTTCATCTGTTCAGCAGAAAAACCTAACTCTCGTGCATGCCGAATAAAATTGAGCGTTTTAACGTCTTGTTCGGTGTAGATCCGATAACCAGCATCGGTACGTTTTGCCGCATCAATCAGCCCAATATCTTCATAATAACGAATCATTTTTGCAGACAAACCTGATTGTTTCGCAGCCTGACCTATATTCATGACTCACCTCTATTTCTGATATATATGGTTAGATTTCAAATTGCCAACTCATATAAATGAGCAATCCTAAATTGAAGCATATTTCACCCTGTTACAGGCTTAAATGTTCTTAAACGTAATGCATTGCCTAAGACAAAGATTGAAGACAACGCCATCGCACCAGCAGCAAAAATAGGTGACATTAAAATACCAAATGTAGGATATAACACACCAGCAGCCACAGGAATGAGCGCAATATTATAAATAAATGCCCAAAATAGATTCTGATGAATATTGTCCATTGTTGCCTTACTCAGTGCAATCGCATTGGGAATACCCTGCAAACTGCCTGAAATTAAGACAACATCAGCCGCTTCAATTGCAACATCAGTTCCTGTGCCAATCGCTACACCAACATCAGCAGCAGCCAAAGCGGGTGCATCGTTAATGCCATCACCAACATAAGCAATATGCCCATAGCTTTGTTTGAGTTTTTGCACAGCTTCCACTTTTTGTGCAGGTAGAACTTCAGCAATAACTTCATCAATACCCAATTGTTTAGCAATCGCTTCAGCCGTATGACGGTTATCACCACTGATCATTGCTACTTTAAGACCTTGAGCATGTAAAGCTTTAATTGCAGGATAAGTACTCGCCTTAATCGGATCAGCCACGGCGATAATCGCAGCAAGTTTTTGATCAATGGCTACATATAAGGGCGTTTTGCCTTCTTGTCCTAAATTCTCAGCTGTCTGTGCAAATTGTTCAACAGATAAACCAAGTTTTTGCATAAGTCGATCTGCACCAATATGCAAATGTAAGCCATCTACACCTGCCTCAATACCATAACCCGTCAACGAGTTAAAGTTTTGAATCTCTCTTAAACTTAATCCTAAATCAAGCGCAGCTTTAACAATGGCTTGCGCAATCGGATGTTCCGACTTATTTTCAATACTTGCTACAGCTGCCAAGACTTGATTTTCATCAAAACCAGATAACACTTCAAAATTGGTTAAAACAGGTTTGCCTTCTGTGAGTGTCCCTGTTTTATCAACAGCGACCACACGTGCTTCTTTTAAAGACTGTAATGCCTCACCTTTACGAAATAACACACCAATTTCTGCACCACGTCCTGTTCCGACCATAATCGAAGTCGGTGTTGCAAGCCCCATGGCACATGGACAAGCAATAATCAGTACAGCAACGGCATTGACTAAGGCAAAACTTAATGCGGGTTCTGGACCAAAAATCACCCAAGCAATAAACGTAAGCAATGCCATTGCCATCACCATAGGGACAAACCACATGGTAATTTTATCGACAACTGCTTGAATAGGAAGTTTAGAACCTTGTGCCTGCTCAACCATTTGAATGATTTGGAACAGTACCGAATCTTGACCTACTGCAGTTGCCTGAATTTTAAGACTGCCTGTTTGATTGACTGTTCCGCCAATAACTTCAGCTCCGACAACTTTTTCGACAGGAATCGGTTCACCGCTCATCATCGATTCATCAATAAAACTTTGCCCTGAAATAATATGACCATCAACAGGCACTCGTTCACCCGGACGAATTTCAACAATCATGCCCGACTTAACATCTTGAATGGCAATTTCTACCATTTGCCCATCTTGCTCAACACGTGCCATTTTAGGTTGCATTCCTAAAAGCTGTTGAATAGCAAGAGAAGTACGCCCTCGTGCTTTAGACTCGAAGAAACGACCAAGTAAAATGAGTGCAACAATAACAGCAGCAGCTTCAAAATAGACATTCACCGTCCCTTTTGGTAATAACTGCGGGAAAAAAGTTGCAACAACAGAAAATACATAAGCCGAGAATGTACCCACAGCAACTAAAGAATTCATATCAGGGGCAAGGCGAAATAATGCAGGAATACCTTTTTGATAAAAACGACGCCCTGGAAAAACTAAAATAAGCGTGGTCAGAACAAATTGGAAATACCAACTGTTTTGAGTACCTATGCTATTTGCAATTAAATGATGAAATGCCGGAACAAGGTGTGAACCCATTTCAAGTAAGAAAACAGGTGTTGCTAAAATAGTGGCAAGAATTAAGTCATGTTTTAAATGATTTAATTCGTCTGCTTTTTTTTCTTGCTGAATTTCGATCTGATCAGCTTGAATGACATGGGCTTCATAACCCGCTTTTGCCACAGCTTGAATGAGTTGCTCAACCGTGGTTGGAGGGTTTGCTACAATCAAAGCTTTTTCAGTGGCTAAATTGACACTTACTGAAGTAACCCCTTCAACTTTTTTTAGGGCTTTCTCAACACGTCCAACACAAGAAGCACAGGTCATTCCATCAATGGCAAGTTCTATAGGTAGCGCCTTCGGTACTTCATAGCCTGCTTTTTCAATGGTTTGAATAATCGCATCATAGTCCAAAGGCTCATGACTTTGAATGGTGGCTTTTTCTGTAGCCAAATTCACGGAGACAGCATCAATATTAGGCAGTTTCTGTAAGGCTTTTTCGACTCTACCAACGCACGAAGCACAAGTCATTCCCTCAATATTGAGCGTTCCACTGTAGCTTTGTGTTACGTTCTTGCTTTGCTTCATTGGATCTGATGTTGTTGTCATTGCAGTATCCTCTTTTTGCTGATCTTTTGATTAGTATTAGCATAAAGATTCCCATCATGGGAAGGTCAAGAGTTAAGTTCCAATAATGCTGATTAAATTTATAGATCTTTAAGTTATATATTTAAATAAAAAGCCTGCTATAGCAGGCTTTAAGTCAATAAATACAGTAAATTTTTTATGTAATTTTAAATGCCAAAGAAATTTCTTGATGACCTTCAATTTGCTCGGGCCATTTTTGTGACATTGTTTTTAACTTAGTATAAAAACGTGCAGCATCTGGTCCATATAAATGGGATTCACCAAATTTTGAACGCCTTAAACCACCAAAATTAAAATAACTTACGGGCAAAGGAACAGGGACATTTATTCCAATCATACCAGACTCAATTTCAGTAAAAAAACGATGCGCTGTTTTGCCATCACGAGTAAATATGACTGAGCCGTTACCAAACTCATGACTATTTGTCACAGCAATGGCTTCATCTAAACTATTCACACGCAATATTCCTCGTGCTGGACCAAACACTTCTTGTTTATAAAAATCCATGTCTGTTGTTACATGGTCAAGTAATGTTGGACCTATATAATAGCCATTTTTATATTCTGGATGTTGATAAGAACGTCCATCCAATAATAGTTCAGCTCCATCTTCAATACACTGATCAATTGCCTTTAATACTGACTGTTTTGATTGCGATGAAATAACTGCACCAAAATCTGCAGATTCATCATTATAAGCCCCCATTTTAAGTGCTTTAGTTTTTGTAATAATTAACTCTCGCAATTTTTCAGCTGTTTCTACACCAACAGGGAGTAACAACGAAACAGCCATACAACGTTGACTCGCTGAACCAAATCCTGCGGAAACAAAAGCATTCGCTGCGGCTTCTAAGTCGGCATCTGGCATTACAACCATATGATTTTTCCCACCAGTAAATGCTGCAACACGCTTATTGTGGGAGGTTCCTTTTTGGTAAACGTACTCACCAATTTGAGTTGAGCCAACGAAACTGATTGCTGAAATTTCAGGATGTTCTAACATAGCGTCTACAACAACTTTGTCACCTTGTACAATATTAAAAATATCATCAGGTAAACCAGCTTCTTTCCATAAATTAGCAAAAAACAATGCTGCTGATGGTACTTTTTCAGAAGGCTTCCAAACAATCGAATTTCCAATTGAAACAGCCATTGCCATCATGACTGCTGGAATCATAATTGGAAAGTTAAAAGGCGTAATACATCCAATGACACCCACTGGAACTCTGACAGAAAAAACATCAATATCACCCGCAACATTTCGAGCATATTCTCCCTTAGTCACTTGTGGTGCATTACAAGCAAATTCAATCCCTTCAATTGCGCGTCCTATTTCACCTTTTGCATCAGCAATAGTTTTACCATGCTCTCTACCAATAATTTCAGCAAGCTCTTCTGTTTTAGCAATCATAAGCTCACGAAGTTTATAGATCACTTGTAAGCGCGATGCATGTGAAGCCTTCGACCATTTTTGAGCATTTAATGATGTTGCAGCCTGAACAGCTTGATTTACAGTGATTACATCGCCGTAAGCACATTGAGCTATCTCTTCCCCTGTGGAAGGATTAAATATAGGTCCGCTTCTTTGCGTCTCTACAATGTGTTTACCCGATATATAATGCCCGATCAATTGAGCCATCTTTAACCTCCATGTATAGTTTTAGATTTGCTACATTGCTAATTTTAGAAAAAAATAAATATTACAAAATTTAAAAACTTTGATTTTTAACAAATATGCATTGCCATATAGTTTTGATAGATAAAGATAAATATAGTTTTATCTTTATCTAAAATATTATTTAAAATAACCGTATTAACGCATTACACATGCATTTCTTTTTTGACAGTTTTGAGTTTTGCAGATTTTCCAAGCTCATCTTTTTTCATAAAGCATGTACAGAAAATTGCAAATATTGCCATTCCCATAATGTACATAATAATCAAATGTGGACTGCCATCACCAACGCTGAGTAACTTTGTCGCAATAAGCGGAGCGATACCACCACCGAGTACACCCGCAAACTGTACTGAAATAGAAATACCGCTATAGCGAATTTCTGCAGGAAATTGACGAGCAAATAACTGTGACTGTGGTGCATACATGATTGGAAAAACTACACCAATAGCCAAAACAATCGCAGTCCAAACGAGTACCGGATCTTTCGTATCAAGCATGCTAAAAAATGGATAACAATAAAGTGCAAGAACCACCAAACCGAACATAAACATATTACGCTGTCCGACCTTATCTGAAAGGTGACCACATAAGGGCGTCATCACCATAATGACGCCTGCTCCACAAATGGTGGCAAATAAAATATCTTGGCGTGGAATGCCTAATTTTGTTGTGGTGTACGCTAAAGCAAAGGTAGATGCAATATAGAACCAAGCATTTTCAGCAGCACGAGCAAAAATAATTGTCCACAATTCACGTGGATGGTTTTTGAAAACTTGTAGCGCAGGTACTTTAATTTCTTGTGCTTGTTCTTTCACTTTTTCAAAGTCTGGAGATTCAGGCACTTTCACACGAATATACCAACCTACACCTAAAAGTATAATGCTCGCGAGGAATGGAATACGCCATCCCCAACTAAATAGACTTGCCTCAGGAAGTAATGAAACCAATGCCAATGCAATCGATGCAAGCATTAAGCCACCACCCGCACTCGCTTGCGGTAAACTCCCCCAAAACCCCTTACCACCTTCAGGAGCATGTTCCACTGCCATTAAAACAGCACCGCCCCATTCTCCGCCCATCGCCATTCCTTGTATAAAACGTAAAACAACAAGGAAAAATGTCGCCCAATAACCAATACTTTCATACGTCGGTAAAAGTCCAATCAAAACTGTTGGAATACCCATCATGACAAGTGTCGTTAAGAGCATAGCTTTACGGCCAATTTTGTCTCCAAAATGTCCGAAAACTATTCCACCTAAGGGACGACCTATAAATCCTACTGCATACGTTGCAAAAGCGGCTAAGACTCCTGTTAAAGGATCAAGATTAGGAAAGAATAATTTATTGAAAATCAGTGCCGCTGCTGCACCGTAGATAAAAAAGTCATACCATTCAATGGTTGTACCGACCATACTAGAGATACCAGCCAAACGGTGAGATGACTTTTTAGGCTGAGCATTTGATCCTTGTATCTGTTCCATAGACACCTCTTGCACTTTTTAATATTTCATTTTGTATACACTTTATGAATAATCAATCCGGACTATTAGTGACATAAAGTATTTTTGATTTTTAAATATTGAATATGCATATTGATGATTCATATTCAATTTGAAAAGCTAAAGAATGAATCACTTTTCATCTTTTTCTAATTTGAATCAGATTAAATTAGAGGTCAACACCCTTAATTACTTAAGTAGTGAGTGTTTTTTCATTATATAGTTAAAATTCAAAAACTTAATAAAAAAAATATTGAAAATAAAACACTAAAAATGTTTTATCTAGTATCTAAAATCGAAACATTATTTATGTTTTTTCAACTATTACTGTATTTAAAAAATAAGTTATTTGGTTGTTTTTATACTTGTTATTTTAGTCTAAATCATATATTCCTTAATCTATTAAGTAAGGATGCTTATGATGAATTATAACAAATTGGCATTTGATTTTTGTCCTGCCCCTATCGTTGTACTCAGTAACAGATGCATGATGGAAATGAATGTTGCATTTACAAATTTATTTGGCTATACACGGGAAGAACTGATTGAGCAATCTATAGTCAAAATTTTTCCAAGTATTGAAGACTACGAAAAAGTTGGAGATGATGCTTTACAAAGTTTAATGCTCAAAAAAAGTCACTTCTATTCCGACCATCGTTTTATGCAGCATAAAAATGGCGAGCTTTTTTGGACACATACGCATGGGCAAACGCTTACACCAGAAGATCCATTTAAACTGATGGTTTGGCATTTTGAGCGTCAAGATCAAGTAGTAACATCAAAATATAAATTAACTAAACGTGAAGCTGAAATTACACAACTCATCGTCAATGGGTTTACTTGTAAAGAGATTGCGAGAAAGCTTGATTTATCACATCGGACAATTGAGGTGCATAAAGCTAATTTAATGAAAAAACTTGGTGTACGAACTAAAGCAGAACTCACTTCAAAGATTATTATTCAAGAAAAAAATTACGCTCATATCTGAATTAAAAATTTAGAGATATACTATTTTATTCATATTTATGAATAAAAAACCACGGAATGACACCGTGGTTTTTTATGACTTATTTTTATTCATTGATACAGCTTATTCGGCAGAAATATCTTCAAATAAAACTGAAGATAAATAACGCTCGCCTGCATCAGGGAAAATCACGACAATCGTTTTTCCTGCATTTTCAGGACGAGCAGCCAACTGTGCGGCTGCGGCAAGTGCTGCACCACTTGAAATCCCAACAAAAATACCTTCTTGGGTTGCAATCTTACGTGCAAAATCAATTGCTTCAGGACTCGTAATTGCAATCACTTCATCGACTAAATCTAAATCCAAATTACCCGGAATGAAGTTTGCGCCTATACCCTGAATTTTATGTGGCGCTGGCGTTAATGTTTCACCACGTTTAGCCTGACCAATAATTGGCGATTCCGCTGGTTCAACAGCGACAGAGTAAATGGGTTGATTTTGTACTTGTTCAAAATAGCGTGAAATACCAGAGATCGTTCCACCTGTACCCACACCTGCAACTAAAATATCTACTTTACCACCTGTTGCAGCCCAAATTTCAGGACCTGTCGTAGTTTCATGAATTTTAGGATTGGCTGGATTTTCAAATTGTTGTGGCAAATAATAAGTTTCAGGCTGTTCTGTGGCTAAACGTACCGCCTCATCGACCGCACCTTTCATGCCTTTCGCAGGTTCAGTCAATACAAGGTTTGCACCCAACGCTTTTAATACTTTGCGGCGCTCAATACTCATACTTGCAGGCATTGTTAATGTAATGTCATAACCTTTTGCTGCTGCAACAAAAGCTAAACCGATACCTGTATTACCACTTGTTGGCTCAACAATTTTCATGCCTTTTTTAAGTAGACCTTTTTCTTCAGCATCTGCAATGAGTGCTGCGCCAATACGATCTTTCACTGAAAAGGCAGGATTACGGCTTTCAATTTTTGCTAAAACTGTTGCTTGACTCTGAATCAATCGATTAATGCGCACTAAAGGCGTATTACCAATCGCTTCAGCGTTGTTGTTATAAACGGCAATCCCTGCATTTTCAATTTTCGGGAAATTTGTTTCTGTAGACATGTGCTTTCCTCAAATTTAGATATAAATGATTCATGTTATCTGCTTTTATCATATCGCTTTTTACATAGAATGTTATATGCATAAAAGAGATTTAATTATTCTATTTTCGAATTTGTTTGCTTTTATAAATCATTTACTTAGAAAAATTAGACAAAATTCAAACGTGAACGGTCAAAATTCGATTGCCATCATCTCATTGTTTTCAAGCATAATAGTCACATTGGAAAAAAATCGGGAAGATTATGGCGAATAACGCTTATCAAAAATTTTATCGTCAATTTACAAAAAAAGTGTTAGATAAAATTGTTAGCCCTCAAGTGCTCGGAAAGCATCAAACACTTGAGCAAATATCGACAAGCCAAGAAGCGACACCATTCCCCGTGTGCTATGTCATTCAAGATGACTCTGTATCGAATAAAGTCTTGATTGATAATGAAACTGAAAAACAAAAATTACAATCTGCATTTATGCCATTACAGCTCAATGAACTCTCTGAGGATGATTCATTTTTAACTTTACACGACAATCACAAAGGCAATGTTTCAGCGTATTACCCTGACAAACTTATTCGGATGATTGAATTTTTGTTACGTCATCCCGAACAAGATATTTTGTTGGTGCCTGTTTCTATTTTATGGGGACGTGCACCTGAAACTGAAGACACATGGTACAAAGCGTTATTTGCTGATGCTTGGACAAAGCCAACGGGCATAAAACAAGCGCTGAATATTGCCCTCTATGGTCGTGAAAATTATATCGAGTTTCATCAAGCCACATCATTGCAAGAGATGATTCGGGTTGCTCAAGAACGTAGTCCAAACTTTTCACCTGCACATTATGTAACAACAACATTAAACCAAGAATTTAATCAGTATAAAGAGGCTGTTTTAGGACCTGACCTTTCTGACCGCCGTAATGTGATCAATACTTTAATGACCACTGAAGCGGTTAGAGATGCTGTCCGCCAAGAAAGCATTCATAAAAAAATTAGTTTAAATGAAGCTGATAAATTGGCACGTAGTTATCTTAATGAAATTGTTTCTGATTTTTCATACTCAACTTTACGTTTTGCCGAAATTGCACTTACGAAATTATGGACACAGCTATATGATGGTATTGAAGTCCATCATTTCGACATGGTTCGTGAACTAGCAAAAGATTATGAGATTGTGTATACGCCGTGTCACCGCAGTCATATCGACTATTTGTTATTGTCTTATGTGATTTATAAACGTGGGTTGATGGTACCACATATTGCTGCAGGGATTAACCTGAACATGCCTGTGGTAGGTCAACTCATGCGTGGCGCAGGTGCATACTTTATTCGTCGTAGTTTCAATGGTAATGCGCTATATACAGCGGTATTTAAAGAATATTTGCACAGTTTACTCAGTCGAAATACCCCACTTGAGTATTTTATTGAAGGTGGCCGTTCTCGCACAGGTTTATTGTTACAGCCAAAAAAAGGCATGTTAGCAATGACCATTCAAAGCTATTTACGAGGCGACAGTAAACCAATTGCCTTCATTCCAACCTATTTTGGCTATGAAAAATTACTTGAAGGTTCATCTTATATTAAAGAGCTTGGTGGGCAGAAAAAACAGTCTGAATCGTTGTTTGGCCTACTCAAATCGATGCAGAAAATTGAAAAAGTCTTTGGCATGGTGCATGTCAATTTTGGTGAACCAGTATTCCTTGAACCTGCTCTACAACGTCATGCGGCACCGACACATTTAGATTTACATGCAGACTTACCCGACTCAGTCAAAGCGACTGTCACAGATGTTGCCAATGAAATTTTGCAAAACATCAATAAAGCAGTAGTCATCAATCCTGTTGATTTACTTGCAATTGTTTTACTCAATGCGCCAACTTATGAACTTGCTGAGCGTGATGTCATATTGCGTTTGGAACAATACCGCCATTTACTACAAACAATACATTATGATGAACGAATGAAAATCACGGCGCTCTCTGCCCATGAAATTATTCAATACGCTATTAAATTGAAGCAAGTTGAATTTATTGAACATGATAATGAGCGTTGGGTCAAAGTCAGTGACAGTCAAGTTGGCTTGCTTAAATATTTCAGCAACAATATTTTACATACCTTTATTTTGCCAGCCTATGTGGCTTATGCCCTTAAACAGCATCAAAGTCTGTCTAAAGCGCAATTATTTACAGATTTTAAACTGGCTTACCCTAACTTTGCTAAGCAGTATTTCTTAAAATGGAATATTGAAAACCTTGAACCCATCTTCCAACAAATTATTGATGTCTTCCTTGCTGAACAAGTTATTAGCATTGAAGGTGATCAACTTCATGTGAATGTAGCTGATGATAAAATGCGTTTCATGTCAACATTGGCACATTTGTATGAATTAAATGTTGAAGCACAAACTGAAGAAAAATCAGAGAAAAAATCGAGTTGATTTATTTTTCAATGCTAATTAGTTAAGCCAATAATGGCTTAAAATCCTAAACTTCTTCTGTAACCCCTCTTTATAAAAGAGGGGAAACTATCAATTTCAATAAGTTTTCAATAATGAAAACGCCCTCCTTTCTTAAAGCTAAAGAACTTGTTCCGCAAGGGGGAAGAATTTAAAAAACTTTTATCTGGCTAACATTAAGTTCATATATTCGATTTTCTAAGCTTTAAAGGCAATAAAACCATAATAAGTAAACATTTGCGTAAATGTGCGTATATTGGTAAAGCCTGATTTTTCATAAATTTGATGCATTTCTGCCACAGAAACCAAATGAAAATCTTGCTCTAAACGTTCAATCATCACCTGACTTTGCTGATCTGACAGCCCTGTAGCTTGCGCCAAATATTTCAAAGTCGTCAAATCTGTTTTCTGTTCAAACTGCATAAGGTCATAACTTAAACAAAAACTTTGTGGCTTTAAGACCTGATAGATATCTTGAAAAAAATGTATCTTGTTCGGTTTATCAATAAAATGTGAAACTAAAATAGACAATGCTGCATCAAATTGCACAGGCTGACAATTAGATTGACTATTCGACTGTATTTCAATCAATACTGACGTATCTCCTAAAATAAAATTGACCCGATCTGCGGCACCTGATTCTTGTAATAATTGTTTGGCTTTATGAAGCATATTTTCTGCAGGATCAATTGCAGTAAAGTGCCACTGTGGAAATTGTTGCGTCAAATAGCGCAACTCATAGCCTGTACCACAACCAACCACCAAAATATTTGCTTGTTCAGGTAAATACGTCTTAAGTAAGGCACTAATTTGTAAATGTACCAACTCATAACCAGGTATCAACTTACGAATATGCTCATCATAACCATCCACAATGAAAGGTTGATTAAAATCTTTTGCCATTTTGATATCCCTATGGTGGAACAGTAGATTTAAAACTATACATTTCTTGTAAAAATCACAACTAAACGTTTTTGATTCTTTAAATTTAAATCTTCTTTCTCCCTTTGGGATGAGTAGCGAAGCTACGCAAGAAAATGAAGTGCTTTCAAATAAACTCTCTCTGAGAAATTTACTGCGTAAATCTCTGCAAGGAGAGAGAACTTATATTTAAAATTTATCTAACTTATAGTTAAAATTTATCTATACCTAATTGCTAATTCATGACTAAGCAATTTCAGATAAATTTAATTCATCACGTATCAATTGTTGTAGTTTAAACTTTTGCGCTTTACCTGAAGCCGTCATTGGAAATTCTGCAAAGAAGCGTACATAACGTGGCACTTTATTATGTGAAATATGCGCTTTACAATATTGGCGAATACTGTCCTCAATTACCTGAAGTTGGTCGCTCGAATGTTCATGTAAAATAATACACGCACACAACTCCTCGCCATAACGTGCATCGGGCAAGCCAATCACTTGTACGTCTGATACATCGGGATGAGTATAGAGGAAATCTTCAATTTCTTTCGGGAAAAGATTTTCACCACCCCGAATCACTACATCTTTGATGCGTCCTTTAATTTTAATAAAACCCTCATCATCCATTTCAGCAATGTCACCCGTATGCATCCATTTGGCAATATCAATCACTTCACGGGTTTTATCCTCATCTTCCCAATAGCCGAGCATGACCGAGTAACCGCGCACACACAGTTCACCAAGCTTTCCACGGGGTACAACCTTACCTTCTTCATCGACAATTTTGATTTCTAAATGTGGATGTACTCGCCCAACTGTACCCACACGACAATCGACAGGGTCTTCTGTTGAACTTTGTGCACTCACAGGCGCTGTTTCGGTCATTCCATAGCAAATGGTAATTTCATGCATATGCATACGATCAATCACACGTTGCATAATTTCTTTTGGACACGGACTGCCCGCCATAATGCCTGTACGTAAACTGCTTAAATCAAAGGAATCAAATTCTTCTTGCTCAAGCATGGCAATAAACATTGTTGGAACACCATAGGCTGCGGTACATTTTTCCTGCTCAATCGCTTTTAAACTCGCTAGAGGATTAAAAACTGCCGCAGGATAAATCATCACTGAACCATGTGTAATGCAGGCTAAATTGCCCATAACCATGCCAAAACAATGAAACAATGGCACAGAAATGCACACTCGGTCTTTCGAGGTTAAGTGCATTGCTTCACCGACAAAATAACCATTATTTAAAATGTTATTGTGCGTCAGCATTGTGCCTTTGGGGCTACCCGTTGTGCCTGAAGTAAATTGGATATTAATGGTTTCATCAAACTGTAAACTTGTAGAAATCCTTTGTAATTCAGCCAATTGTTGTACTGTCGGTGTTGTAAGTAAATCACTAAATCGATGCATGCCATTTTGAACGTGCTCATCAATTTTAATCACACATTTTAAATGCGGCAAACGCACTGAATTGAGTACTTTAGATGAGCTATTTTCAGTAAGTTCGGGGTCAATTTTATAGAGAATTTCTTGATAATCGGTGGTTTTAAAGGTTGATGCAATCACTAAAGCTTTACACGATACTTTATTTAAAACGTATTCAAGTTCATTGCTTTTATAAGCTGGATTTAAATTGACTAAAATAATGCCTGCTTTGAATGCAGCAAATTGGGTGATCGTCCACTCCACACAATTAGGAGACCAAATTGCTAAACGATCTCCTTTTTTCAGACCTAATTTTAATAAGTTACAAGCAAAGGCATTGACCTGTGCCTGTAACTCCCGATAATTCAGTCGTATATTTTGATGCAGACTCACCACTGCATCTTGTTCAGCATATTGCTGACAGGCTTCATCAAATTTTGCGCCAATTGTCATACCAACAAGAGGCTGACTGCTTGCACCATAGGCATAGCTTAACCGTAATTGCGACATTGAATCATACTCCTTGATTCTTTGTAATTCTGATTGTTCACTTCAATATAATTGTTGTTTCACTTTCCGTATTTTTTCGCGATTACTTTGTTTCACTCGTTTATATTTAACGCATCCAAACTGCTAAAACGGTCTTTACTTCATTTAACTAATTATTTTCCCTCCTCAGTTTTGACCGCATTAAGACAAAAATCAGCAATCTGTTTCACAAAATAATCTTTATAAGCCTCATCAAACATTACATTACGTGAGGGATTTAAAGGTTCAATCACAACAAACGTCATAGCACCAACAACACACAATGCCGCTGTATTTAAATCTTCAAAACCAAACTCACCACTTACCTTTCCTTCGGCTAAAATTTCTTTAATGCTTTGTTTAATCAGTTGCTTACTACGAAATCGCTCATGTTCAATCGATGGATCTACAGGTTCAAACATCAGCGAATACGCAAGCTGTGGGCTATTCATTGCACGCTTTACAAAAGTCGTAACCGCCTTATGTAGCTTCTGTACGGGACTGAGCGACCCTGCTGCAATGTGATTTAAAATCTCCACTTCAAGCAAAATTGCCGCAGACAATACTTCAACTAACACCTGACTTTTACTGTCAAAGTACCGATAAACCAAACCACTCGACACACCTGCTCGATCTGCAATGGCTTGGATTTGTGCATCTTTAAAACCACCTTGAGCAATCAGCTCTCGTGCCGATAACAAAATCGTTTGGCGATTTTGTTGCATGCGCTCTTGCATCAAGGTTGATCGTTTATAACTCATATTTGCATTCTCAAACAATTAAAATGAATTGTAAATCAATTTTTGAATTTCTATTCACTTTTTTGAAAAATATCGGTATGGTAGTTTCAAGCACAACAAAAAACGTGCATGAAACAACAAATATAAACTCAAGGATGAAGTATAAATGAATCTACAAAGTATTGATTTTGGACTAGATGATACACTAATTGCACTGCGTGATTCAGTTGCAAATTTTTGTAGTAAAGAAATTTTACCAATTGCACGCCAAGTCGAACAAGACAATTTCTTTCCAAAACAGCTTTGGCAAAAATTTGGCAATATGGGTTTATTAGGCATGACCGTCAGCGAACAGTATGGCGGCACCAATATGGGCTATTTGGCGCATATCATAGTCATGCAAGAAATTTCACGAGCATCTGCTGCCATTGGCTTGTCTTATGGTGCTCATTCAAATTTGTGTGTCAATCAGATTAACCGCAACGGTAACGAAGAACAAAAACAACGTTTTTTACCAAAACTAATTTCAGGTGAATTTATCGGAGCATTGGCAATGTCTGAACCGAACGCAGGCTCAGATGTGGTCAGCATGAAACTTCGTGCCGATGATCACGGCAATCATTTTATTCTCAACGGCTCAAAAATGTGGATTACCAATGGTGGTGATGCAGATGTTCTGGTGGTCTACGCTAAAACTGATTTAACCGCAGGTGCTCAAGGCATGACTGCATTTTTAATTGAAAAAGATATGGCTGGGTTTAGTCATGGCTCTCACCTCGACAAACTCGGTATGCGTGGTTCAAATACCTACCCGTTGTTTTTTGATAACGTAAAAGTACCAAAGGAAAACGTATTAGGTGGTGTAGGCAATGGTACAAAAGTCCTTATGAGTGGACTCGATTATGAACGTGCTGTTTTAAGTGCAGGTCCTTTAGGCATTATGGATGCCTGTTTAGATGTCGTCATTCCTTACATTCATGACCGTAAACAATTTGGACAATCATTGGGTGAATTCCAACTGATGCAAGGCAAAGTTGCAGATATGTATTCGACTTGGTTGGCATGTAAAGCCTTAGTCTATGCCGTAGGTGCAGCCTGTGACAAAGGCAATCATGTACGCAGTTTACGTAAAGATGCAGCGAGCGCCATTTTATATTCTGCAGAAAAAGCAACATGGATGGCAGGTGAAGCCATTCAAGCCCTAGGTGGTAATGGCTATATCAATGAATATGACACAGGGCGTTTTTGGCGTGATGCTAAATTATATGAAATTGGCGCAGGAACTTCAGAGATTCGTCGTATGTTGATTGGTCGTGAACTGTTTAATGAAACTCGATAAATCTAAAATTAATGTAAAAAATAGTGACAAAGCACATCAAAACGCAGAATGACAGGGATGTTTTGTATGAACCAACTACACAGTAAAATCAATATTCGAAGTGAAGACTTCAAAATTAATCAAATAGCGATGCAACAATTGGTCGATGATTTAAAACAAAAAGCACAACATATTGCCCTTGGTGGTGGTGAAAGTGCCCGTCAAAAACACCTCTCACGTGGCAAGCTCTTAGCACGTGATCGAATTGATCAATTGGTCGATGCAGGAACGGCCTTTTTAGAAATTGGACAATTAGCGGCTTATAACGTCTATACAGATGACGTTCCTGCTGCCGGTGTTGTTGCGGGGATTGGTCAGATCAATGGCATTACTTGTATGATCGTAGCGAATGATGCAACGGTCAAAGGTGGAACATACTACCCTTTGACTGTGAAAAAACATTTACGTGCACAAGAAATTGCTGAACAAAACCATTTACCGTGTATTTATATGGTCGATTCAGGCGGTGCTTATTTACCAATGCAAGATGAGGTCTTTCCTGACCGTGACCATTTTGGGCGTATTTTTTACAATCAAGCGCGTATGTCTAGCATGGGCATTGCTCAAATTGCAGTAGTCATGGGTAGCTGTACCGCAGGCGGCGCTTATGTACCTGCTATGTCAGATGAAACCATTATTGTTCGTAATCAAGGGACTATTTTCTTAGGTGGGCCACCCCTTGTTAAAGCGGCTACAGGTGAAGTTGTCACAGCCGAAGACTTGGGTGGTGGTGATGTCCATACTCGCCTTTCAGGTGTAGCCGATCATTTGGCTGAAAATGATGAACATGCAATTGCCATTGCCCGTAATATTGTTGCCAATTTAAATAAGACACCGCATCAAGCGAATCATAATATTGAAGAACCGTTGTTCGATGCACAAGAATTGTATGGCGTTGTGCCAAGCGACTCACGTAAACCCTTTGATATTCGTGAAGTCATTGCCCGTATTGTCGATGGTTCACGCTTTGATGAATTTAAAGCTCGTTTCGGCACAACCCTTATTACAGGTTTTGCCAAACTGTATGGTATGCCTGTCGGTATTATTGCCAATAACGGTATTTTATTTTCAGAATCATCACAAAAAGGCGCACATTTTATTGAACTGTGTGCACAGCGAAATATTCCCCTGCTTTTTCTACAGAATATCACTGGCTTTATGGTCGGTCGTCAGTACGAAAATGAAGGCATTGCTAAAAATGGCGCCAAACTGGTCATGGCAGTTGCCACAGCGAATGTACCCAAATTGACCTTAGTGATTGGCGGTTCTTTTGGCGCAGGTAACTATGGTATGTGTGGTCGTGCATATTCACCACGTTTTTTATGGACTTGGCCGAATTCAAGAATTTCAGTCATGGGTGGTGAACAAGCGGCAAGTGTATTGTCTACATTAAAACGTGATCAAATTGAGGCAAAAGGTGAACAGTGGTCTACGGAACAAGAAGATCAATTTAAACAACCTTTCCGTGATCAATTTGAAAAACAAGGTCATCCTTATTATGCCTCTGCTCGACTTTGGGATGACGGTGTCATTGACCCAGCTCAATCTCGTCAAGTTCTTGGCTTAAGTCTTTCGGCTGCCATGAATGCACCCATCAAAGAAACCAAATTTGGCGTATTCCGTATGTAAGGGGCAAACAATGAGTTATCAAACCATGAACCATCAATTTATTGAAATTGAACAACATGATCAGATTGCAACCGTGTGGATTAATCGTGCCGAATTACATAATGCGTTCAATACTCAAGTCATTGCAGAACTGCATGCAACTTTTGATGCACTCAATGTGCGTGATGATATTCGTGTAGTAATTTTGGCAGGGCGAGGCAAAAGTTTCTCTGCAGGTGCAGACCTCAATTGGATGAAAGCGCAAAGTGAAGCATCAGCGTCAGACAACCAAACAGATGCTTTAAAGCTTGCAAAAATGTTACATGCCCTTGCAACACTGAAACAACCCACCATTGCCCGTGTACACGGTATTGCCTTTGGTGGTGGCATGGGTTTAGCTTCAGCATGTGATATTTGTGTGGCAAGTGAGGAAGCTAAATTTGCCACTTCGGAAGTGCGACTTGGCTTAGCCCCCTCTACTATTAGTCCTTATGTCATTCGTGCGATTGGCACACGTCAAGCTTCACGTTACTTTTTGACCGCAGAACGTATTTCAGCGCAACAAGCCTTAAATATTGGACTTGCACATGAGGTGGTTACGGCAGATCAACTTGATGTAAAAGTTAATGAAATTACACAAGCACTTTTACTGGGTGGGCCACAGGCTCAGGCATCGTCAAAACAACTGATTCAAATGGTTGAGCAGCAAGAACTGAATGAAGATTTGTTACAACAAACGGCTCAGCATATTGCTCATGTTCGTCAAGGCTTAGAAGCCAAAGATGGCCTAAATGCATTTTTAAATAAACACAGCCCGTCATGGATTAAGACATTAGCAACACAAGAATAAGGACAAGAATATGTTTGAAAAGATTTTAATTGCTAACCGTGGTGAAATTGCATGTCGTGTAATTCGTACTGCAAAAAAACTTGGTATTGCGACAGTGGCGGTATATTCAGATGCTGATGCACTATCACAGCATGTCAAGCTTGCCGATGAAGCCATTTATATTGGTGAATCACCTCCAACGCAAAGTTATTTACAAGCAGATCGTATTATTCAGGCTGCACTGTCCACAGGTGCTCAAGCAATTCATCCTGGTTATGGTTTTTTATCTGAAAATGATCAATTCGCTCAAAGCTGTTTAGACAATAACATTACATTTATTGGTCCACCTGTTGCGGCTATTTTAGCAATGGGTTTGAAAGCCACTTCTAAAGCACTAATGGAAAAAGCAGGTGTACCATTAACTCCAGGCTATCATGGTACAAATCAAGACCCTGTATTTTTAAAACAACAGGCCGATTGTATAGGCTACCCTGTTTTAATTAAAGCGAGTGCAGGTGGTGGTGGTAAAGGTATGCGTTTGGTTGAACATACTGATGACTTCTTGAGCCTTTTGGCATCATGTAAAAGTGAAGCAAAATCGAGCTTTGGTAATGATGATGTTTTGGTTGAACGCTACGTAATACAGCCGCGTCATATTGAAGTGCAAGTTTTTGGCGATACACATGGTAACTATGTGCATTTATTTGAACGTGATTGCTCGGTACAACGTCGCCATCAAAAAGTGTTAGAAGAAGCCCCTGCACCACTAATGTTAGAAGTAAAACTTGAGGCAATGCGCCAGGCTGCGATTGATGCGGCGCGAGCAGTTGATTATGTCGGTGCAGGCACCGTCGAATTCATTGTAGAACAAGATGGTACCGCGTATTTCATGGAAATGAATACTCGACTACAAGTTGAACATCCTGTGACGGAAATGATCACTGGGCAAGATTTAGTCGAATGGCAACTTCGTGTCGCATATGGTGAAACTTTACCAAAACAACAACACGAATTAAAAATTCACGGTCATGCCATTGAGGCTCGCGTTTATGCTGAAGAACCTGAAAAAGGCTTTTTACCCGCAATTGGTCAAATCAACTATTTACATTATCCTGAGCAAAATCAATATGTCCGTGTCGATAGTGGCATTATTGAGGGTGATGAAATCACCACCTACTATGACCCAATGATTGCAAAACTGATTGTTTGGGGCGAAAACCGTGAAGCAGCATTGGTGCAAATGCATCATGCACTCGGTCAATTCCACGTAGATGGTTTAGGCAATAATATTGCCTTTTTAGACCGTATTATTTTATGCGATTCCTTTAAAAATGCGCAGTTAGATACCAATCTCATTCAGCGTGAAGAAGCCGTTTTACTCAAACCCAAAATTAAAACAACACCTGAGCTGATTATTTCGGCAACATTCATCGAGCTATTAACCCGCTTTTCAAAAAATCAAATGGCGAATAATCCAGTATGGCAAACGCAGTCTTTATGGCGTTTAAATGTCAACACAAGCTATCCCGTGAAACTTCAACGCAATGAACAGCTACATACGGTCAGCTTTAGTCCAAGAGTCAGCGTGAGTCGTCATCAGGCTAGTTTTACTGCCCATTTAAATGGACAACAATTTTCTGTTTCAGGACAGCTTTTAGACAAAAATACCTTACACATCAATATTGATGGAAAACAAAATAAAATTGCATTCAGCCCGAATGCTACAGCTTTGACGATCTTCCAAAATGGTCAAAGTTTTAAATTTGCTTATCCACAACAAAATTTTAATGCGGATGATCAAGAAAGTAACGATGCCAATTTAATTGCACCAATGCCAGGTGTAATTACTCAAGTTTTGGTCAATGCCAACGCTCAAGTGAAAAAGAATGACGTTTTACTAACACTTGAAGCAATGAAAATGGAATATGCCATTCGCGCACCACAAGATGGTATGGTCATCAGTAGTTACTTCCAAGTCGGTGACCAAGTCAAAGCGGGCGATGAGCTTGTCGAGTTTCAAGCGCTCACGGAGGAAGTGACATGAGTGATCTGAGAACAAATGAGTTTGTCAAAATTGTTGAAGTTGGCCCACGAGATGGTCTGCAAAATGAAAAAACTCCACTCACGCTTAATGATCGCAAAAATCTGATTTTAGATTTAGTCAAAACAGGTCTTAAAAATATTGAAGTCGGCTCATGTGTCTCAGCAAAATGGGTACCGCAAATGGCGCATAGTGATGAACTATTTGCCCAACTCTCAAAAGATACTGATGTGAGTTTTAGTTTATTAGCACCAAATTTGAAAGGTTTTGAGTCTGCACTCGCCGTAGGTTGCAAGGAAGTTGCTGTTTTTACCGCAGCGTCTGAAAGCTTTACGCAAAAAAATATCAATTGCAGTATTGATGAAAGTTTTGAAAAATTTACGGATCTAATGAGCACAGCCAAAGCACACGGCGTAAAAGTACGTGGTTATGTATCGTGTATGGTCGATTGCCCTTATGAGGGTGCAATTGCCCCTAAAAAAGTTGCTATTGTATCCAAACGCTTGCTCGATTTAGGTTGTTATGAAATTTCCTTAGGTGAAACCATTGGAACAGCAACACCTGACCGTGTAAAAGCGGTTTGGGATGCTTGCTTTGCTGAAATGGATGTTTCTGTACTTGCAGGACATTTCCACAATACTTATGGCATGGCGATTGCCAATATTTATCAGTCTTTACAACAAGGCATTCGTATTTTTGATTCTTCCATTGCAGGTCTTGGCGGTTGCCCTTATGCCAAAGGTGCATCTGGGAATATATCAACGGAAGACTTATATTATTTACTATCGAAAATGGGTTATAAAACAGGTATTGATTTATCTGCATTAATGCAAGCGAGCCACAATGTTGGGCAAGTGTTAGAGCGACATAATCCATCAAATTACGCCAATGCGTATTGGCAACAACACAGCGCTTAAATATGACAAAAGATTGATCATTTAGGAGTTAATCCTTCCCCCTCCTCTATATTTTAAGATAAGCGTATCTATTCAGCGTGTTACGATACTCTGAATAGATTTATGTCCATCTCTATCAATATCTTTTTTATCTATCTACATAATATTACAAACAAAACTGTTTATATGGTTCTAATCTCGAGTTGCATTGATCATAATATTAAAAGTGAAACTGTTGGGAATAATGCTTTGCGTGTATTTTTAAATCTGTGTCTATTTTCTATTCTGAGTTTGAATACGTCTGTATTTGCCAATGAAAGCTTTTTACCACCTGATCAGGCTTTTCAATTTTCAGCAGAATCAATCGACGGTCAAAGTGCACAGCTAAAATGGAGCATTGCACCACACTATTATCTGTACCACGATCAATTCAAAGTAACTGTCAATAATACTCCCATAAAACTAAAATTGCCTGCAGGGCATGAAAAAGATGATCCCACTTTTGGCGTGACCAATGTTCACTACAATCAAGTGCTCACTCAAATTGCAGTCAAGCCTAATGCGAACTATAAAGTGTCTTGGCAAGGGTGTTCAGAAGATGGACTTTGCTATCCTTTACAACATAAGACTATTAAAAGTGATGCAGATGGGTTATTTCCACAACAGGCTACTTCACAACGTGGTGGGTTACTGAGCCTAAATCAATCGACTGATAAAAAACTCATCACGGCACCTACAACAGCGCAAGATGATGCTGTCACAGTAACGGAAAAAAAGCCTGATCAAAAGAAGCTATTAAAATCTGAAATACCTGTACAAGACTCAGCAGCATCAGAAGTGAATATAACGACTCAAGTTGATGAAACAGCAGTCAATTCAGGCATGAACGATGCAATACAAAGTTCTACAGTCAATGCTGCAAGCACTGTCATTACAACTGAGTTGAATCCAAAATTCACTCACAATGAGCCTACAACGTCATTACAATTGAATGACGATCAATCGTTTTTAAAGCTTTTATCGCAAGATTCTTTATTTTTAAATTTATTAGTCTTTTTCTTACTCGGTATTTTATTGGCATTTTTACCTTGTTCACTGCCTCTCATTCCAATTCTATCGGGTATTTTAGTACAACGAGCAACAGGTTATAAAACCATTGCCATTGCCCTGAGTTTTGTGATTAGCATGGCATTGGTATACAGCATCATGGGTATTGTTGTTGCTGAAATTGGTTATAGTTTCCAACGCATTTTCCAAAGCCCAATTATCATTTCAATTTTCGCTATTATCTTTGTCGCTTTGGCATTGAATTTATTTGGTTTATATCAAATCAATTTACCGCAAGGTTTAATGAATAAACTTGGCAAACTACAAGATAAACAACAAGGCGGCACGATTATTGGCGCAGGTATTATGGGTGCACTATCTGCACTCATTGTCGGCCCATGTATGAGTGCCCCACTTGCAGGTGCACTCCTGTTTGTTTCTCAATCACACAATGCTTTCCTCGGCGGGCTGTACTTATTTATTTTAGGGTTAGGCATTGGCTTACCTCTGTTTGTTGCTAGTGTTTTTGGTTCTCGTTGGTTGCCTAAACCTGGCATGTGGATGGATCGTGTCAAAGTTGCTTTCGGCTTTTTGATGCTGATGCTCGCGGTCTATTTCATTCGTCCAATGTTGCCATCTACTGCATATTTTGCGCTATTGGCTGTGCTCTGCTTAGCACTTGGTAGTTATTTAATCGTCAATTTACGTCAAGTCATTCAAGCAACTCATAAAACTTTACTTTTAGCTATCGTTGCGATCTGTTTACTTGCTTCAGGATGGAATATCCGAGAAAGTATTCAGGCATACCAAGTTCAACATAGTGATGCAATGCACTTAGAATGGACAAAAGTCACCACTCAAGCCGAGTTAAAACAAGCACTTGTGCATGCTTCTGAACTTAACCGACCGATCATTATTGACACTTATGCCGATTGGTGTGTGGCATGTCAACCTATTGAAAAAGAAGTCTTTCCTCGTACTGATGTACAATCTGCACTCAAGGATTTCACCCTCATCAAACTCGATTTGACCAACTACAACGAGTCACAAGACTTGATTTTAAGAGAATGGGAAATCTTAGGACCTCCAACGTTGCTTATTTTACAAGCCAATGGTACTGAGCAACGTGCTTTACGTTTGACAGGGACATTCAGTGCAACACAATTAATCAAACAGTTACAGTCGGCACAAAAAAATTGATGGTGACTGTACAGGCAATCCATTTAGGACCGATCATGTTTCCTTGGGGACTCGCCATCCCCATCATCGCATTAGTGCTCAGTTTACTGCTTGGGAAATTTTTATTCCCAAAATTTAAAATCACAACTGCACAATGGCAAGAGTTTAAAGATAGCATTTGGAATACTATTTTAATTGCACTTTTGTCAGCAAGAGTTAGTTTTATCTTATTTCATCTCGACAGCTATCTTGCTCATCCAATGGAAATGATCAAAATCCAAGACAAAGGTTTTCATCTCTATACCGGCATGGTTGTAGCTTTTGCATGGATCATTTGGAAAAATAAACCCTTATCCAAAAAATTTCTCGCCATTTTACTGCTCAGTTTCAGCATGCTCAATCTCGGTGGGTTTGCACTTTTAGATCAAGTCCAAATGAAATATCAACAATACCCTGATCTCAATCTACAAACGTTGAATCAGCAGCCGATTGCACTGAGTCAATTTACTGGAAAGCCGACCGTGATTAATTTATGGGCAACATGGTGTCCGCCGTGTCGACGTGAAATACCAGTGCTATTAGAGGCTCAGAAAAATCATCCTGATGTTGGATTTGTCTTGATTAATCAAGGTGAAGATGCAACTACAATCGAAAAATATCTACAACATCATGTACAAGGCTTAAACAATGTCTTACTTGATCCTCAAGGTCAAACTGCCGAAAAAACGGGAATGTTTGGTTTGCCATCAACCTTATTTTTTGATGCTCAAGGCAAACTTATTGCCTCACATATGGGTGAGCTCACGCACGCATCGCTGAATCAAAAGATTAAACAAATCCGAGTGAATATAAAGGAAGAATGACGCTATGTTGATGACCAAAATCAAAATGCTTTGCCTAAGTGCAATGGCATTTTCTGCGGCACAAATGAGCTTTGCTGTTGATGCCAACCCTATTAAAGAACGCCTCACCAAAGAAGGTTATACCTTTGTTAAACAAATAGATGCACCTGAGGGCTTGATTGGTTGGACGGGTTATAAAGATGAATATCCATCGACTGTGTTTATTTCTAAAGATCAAAAATATTATGTAGTCGGCGATCTTTACAATTCTACAGGTAAAAATTTGAGTGAAGAAGCCATCAATACCCATGTCAAAGGTGCAGTTCTTGATGAAATTTGGAAGTCTTTAGAAAAATCGACATGGATTCAAGACGGTCAAGACAATGCAGAAAAAATTGTTTATGTATTTAATGATGCCAACTGTCCGTATTGTCATACTATGTGGCAAAAAGCTCGCCCATTGGTCGAGTCAGGTAAAGTTCAATTACGTCATATCATGGTCGGTGTCATTCGTCCGAGCAGTAAAGGACAAGCGGCGACTTTATTGCAAAGTGCCAATCCTGTTGAAACATTTAAGCTATTTAACCAATCGAATGGTAAAAATAAAATTAAAGAAATGACCAATATTCCGAAAAATTTGTCTGATCAATTGGATGCCAATACTGCCTTACTTGATAAATACGGATTCTATGCAACACCCGCTTTAGTATGGAAAAACAATAAAGGTGAAATTGAAAGCATGCAAGGGCTGCCTAAAGATATCAATAAACTCCTTGAGTAAACTTGGTTTTTTCATCATTCAAACTAAGAGTAGAAGCCCCTTCTCCCAACAAGGAGAAGGCTGGAATGAAAGGATTTTAAATAAAAACGTCTTAATTATATAGAACGATTTAAAAGCAATTATTTAAAATAATTCAATGGCAATTTTAAATAGCGAATCCCATTACTTTCAGCTTCAGGAAATTGCCCTGCATTCATATTGATTTGAATGGCGGGTAAAATTAATTTAGGCATTGATAATGTCGCATCACGTTTTTCACGCATGCTGACAAAATTAGCTTTATTTACTCCCTGATGAATGTGAATATTTTCCAATTTTTGCGTTTGAATATCGGTCTGCTCAATATACTGCTTACGGCTTTCAGGTAAATAGTCGTGACACAGAAATACCCGTGTTTCATTCGGCAGTTCATATAACTTCTGAACTGAATCAAATAATTGCGAAGCGCTCCCTTTTGGGAAATCACAGCGTGCAGTGCCATAATCAGGCATAAATAAGGTATCCCCGACAAATACAGCATCACCGATCACATAGCTCAAACATGCAGGTGTATGACCCGGCGTGGCAATATTATAGGCATCCATTTCACCAATATTAAAATGTTCACCATCTTGAAAAAAATGATCAAAAGCCTGATGGGCATTGATCAACTTCAAATCAAGATGATAAATATCAGCAAATGTTTGTTGAACACCTTTAATTTTGTCACTAATGGCAATTGTTCCACCAAGTTGTTGTTTTAAATATTGCGATGCTGTGAGATGGTCTGCGTGTACATGCGTTTCTAGAATCCATTGCACATTCAGTTGCTGTTGTTGAATATATGCAATTATGGCATCAGCGTGTTGCGTCTTGGTCGTTGCTGAAGCTGCATCATAATCCAATACACTATCAATAATCGCACAATGGTGGCTGATTGGATCAGCCACGACATAACTAAAAGTATGGGTATTTTCATCAAAAAATGACTTAACCTGTGGATTCATGATTGACTCTGCCCTTTACGGTAAATAAGCATACCCATAAACATCGATATAATAAAATACAATCCGTCGTAATGACCTAAACCGATTAAGGTGAATGCAGGTGCAGGACAGATCCCTGCAATACCCCATCCCATTCCAAAAATAAATGCACCTATAACTAGACGACGGTCGATTTGAGTACTGACAGGTAAATCCATTGGCTCATTAAACAATGTTACAGGTTTTTTGATGGCTTTTTGAAATGGAATAAAAGCCACAACAATAGCACCCATCATTACAAAAGCAAGACTTGGATCCCAATGACCAAATAAATCTAAAAAACCCAAGACTTTTTCAGGATTCGACATACCTGAAAGCATTAATCCTACAGAAAAAATCGAACCGAAAATAAAAGCAAATACATTTTTCATGACATTGCTCCTAACACATGGCGCATCACATATACCGTGATAAAGCCTGCAAGCATGAACGTACACGTTGCAACAATTGAGCGTACCGATAAACGACTCATACCACAAATCCCATGCCCACTTGTACAACCTGAACCTAAACGAGTACCAAAACCGACCAATAGCCCTGCAATGATCAGTAACCACGGATTAGAGCTCATAATGATGTCAGGCTGTATAAATAGTCCATAGATAAATGGTGTCACAATCAGCCCTAAAATAAACCAAGTTGCAGGGTTTTGGCTTAACGATTTAAAGCTTAAAATCTGAGCCACCATGCCACTAATACCTGTGATACGACCATTCACAAAAAGATAGCCAATTACAGCCACACCTAAGAGCAATCCACCAAGAAATGCGATTAAAAAATCGTGCATGTTCTACACTCGATACAATATATGTTTTTATAATATATTATTTTAGATATTAAATAAAGCTCATTTAAAACCTGAATATTTCACCTAAACACATGCTATGTTGAGGAAACATTCAGAAATATCAAATCAAGTAAATTCTGTCAGAACCCGATCTACAAACCATTTCGGAAAACGTTCCACGATTGGATTAAGTTTCAAGACTTCTGCATGTTCAATTTCTGCAAGAAATGATGCTTTTTCACCATGACTTGAATTATCAAAAATATATGCGCGGTCTGCATGATCAACAGCTTGCATTAATAAATCTAAACTGCGGTAATATCGCTCTCTAATTTTCTGTTCAGGTACGGGGTGACCACCCATTTTCACACGATAATGTACCCGCCCGATATTAATCTCAGGATCTACTGTCGCAACATAATATAAATAAGTTTTGAATCCGTATCGTTTCGCATCATGCAAAAACTCAACTTTGCTGATATGAGACATCACCGTTTCAAAAGTAAAACTTATTTTTAGCCTTAAAAATTCAAGACGAATGAAATCAATAATTCTTGCTGCAAGATAAGAATCAACTTCTTGCCTTTGAAAGATAATACTCTGCCCTTTGATTGTGGGATTACGTTCTAATAATGGAACAACTTGAAGGTCTTTTTTCTTACTTTTTTGATATAAAAAATCGACAAGTGCAACAGCACATAAATCTGGATGATATTCTTTTAAATCTAAAATATGTGTACGAAATAAAACTTTTTCTAATTCATCAGCATTTAAATATGCACCAATTTGCTGAACTGTCAAATAATCCTTAATTGTACTTTTTCCAGAACCGTTTGGACCTGCAAACATACGTATACGGGGTTGGTGCATGAACTAGACGCCAACCTCATGTTTTTTCTTACGTTTAAATACACTATGCTTTAAATGTGGTACAACATAAGTATCAGATACATTTTTGACAACATGAGTGTGCTGCTTTTGTTGTTCAATCAACATTCCATTTTTAACGTAACAAACCTTTTCACCTGAGTGAATAGCTGTATTAAATGCATCAGAAAATGCTAAAACAGCAGCGTCAGGCACTGCACGACAATTTGGATTAAGCACTTTATCCAAATCCTGTTGTTTTGCATGGCTTGGGGATGTGGTAAATGTCGTCATATTGACTCCATTGTCTAAAGCAACTTTGATTAATAGCATAATTCTAACATATCTAAATATGATGTCTATTTTTCAATCAAAAAGATGAGTTTTCTATCATCAATAGGCTCTAATATAAAAACTCAATACAACAAAACTTAGAATAGCAACCATTTCGACAAGTTCAATACTCGCTCCAACCGTATCTCCAGTAATTCCATCAATTCTACGAATAAATTGCTGTCTTAAATACAGCAGGATGAGAATACTTATCATTATACAGCCCAGACCAAGCCATGAAAAATAAGCAAACAAGCTTAAACTCAAACAAGCAACAATGATTGATATCATTTTTGGAATATAATTGGCAATAGAAGAGCCAAGTCCTTTCTCACGCACATAATCTGTTGTTAAAAATAAGAATAATGGAACAAGACGTCCAAGCATTGGAAATAAAATCAATGCCTGTACATATTGCTTCTCAAGCAATACATAAATTGCTGACCATTTTAAAATACAGACAATAATTAAACTCAGCACACCAATAGGACCACAAGCGGGATCTTTCATGATTTTCAATGTGCGTTCTTTATCACCAAAACCACCAACCCAAGCATCCGCAGTATCGGCTAAACCATCAAGGTGTAAGCCACCTGTCAGCCAAATCCAAATCACCAGAATTAAACTACTGAGTAGCATAGATGGCAAAGCAGACAACCCAATTGCAATTGTATAAAGTACAAGTCCAATGCCTAAACCAATTACAGGATAAAACAATAAAGACTGACCATTTTGTTGTTTCGATGGCATCTGCTTCAACTGAATCGGGAACACCGTTAAAAATTGCATTGCAATCCAAAATGGCATCATTGAAGTTGCTCCTCACTAGCCATTTGCACAAGTTCCGCTTCAATTAATTGTAATTGTAAAGTCTCTACATCAACTTCAAAACAACTAAGTTGTCCAAGTTCTGCGGTCATTTTTAATAAGTCATCTAACGGTTGTTGTAGCGCTAAACATTTCAACAACTTAATTACACCACCATGCGTCACAATTAATGCATGTTCAGCCTGTTGAACTTTCATTTGCTGATAAATTTGTGCTAAACCACTTAAAATACGTGCTTGAAAGTGCGCTAATGTCTCTCCATTGGGTGCATTGTACTGTGTTGGATATTGCCAAAAATTTGCCAAGAGCTCAGGTTCATCTGCATAGATTTGTGCTGTTGATGTACCTTCCCAATCACCAAAATGCATTTCTTGCAAATCTGCATTGAGTGTCATCGATAAATCAAACTGTTCAACTAGAGCCTCTGTGAATTTTGCACAGCGTTGTAAAGGTGATGAAAATAATAGTCGCCAAGGCATAGAGCCTGCACGTTGCACCGCTTGATCGATGGTCTGTTGCATTTGTTGCCATCCCAATGCCGTTAACGCATCATCCGTTGAACCACGTAAAGTATGACTCAAGGTTGTTTCGCCATGTCTGAGCAGATCAATTCGAAGTTTCATGCTGTTTCAATGCCTTTATTGATCAATATGCAAATTAAACTTTTTCACCAATCACAGCCGCTTCCGCAAAAGTTGCCATTTGATTATGTAAACTACATGCCAATTTGATTAAACCTAATGAAGCACCTGCGCCACTACCTTCACCTAAACGTAAATCGAGTTTAAGTAATGGATCTGCATCTAATTCTTGTAATAATCTACGATGACCATACTCTGCAGATTGATGTCCAAACAACATCCATTGGCGCACTTCAGGGTTTAAACGTACTGCAAGTAACGCTGAAACTGTACTAATAAAACCATCGACAATAATTGGCAATCCTAACTGTGCAGAGCGGATATATGCGCCTGTCATTGCTGCAATTTCCAATCCACCGACAGCGCAAAGGGCTTTAAAAGCATTCTGTTGCACATAATCTTGATGAAGCTGAATGGCTTGATTTATGATATTTTTCTTATGAATCAATTGTTCTTCACGGATACCTGTACCCACACCCGTCAACTGCTCAGCAGGTTCGTTTAACAAGAAACATGCGACAGCTGATGCAGAGCAAGTATTTCCAATGCCCATTTCCCCTGCAATATAAACCGATGCTTTTTGTGCAAAGGCTTGATTTGCACTATCAAAGCCTAAAGACATTGCTTGCAGACATTGCGCTTCGGTCATAGCAACTTGTTTTACAAAATTTGCTGTTCCTTCAATAATGCAATGGCGCTCAACACCAACATAATCATAAACTTCACCTACAGAACCACAATCAATCACTTGTAAATTTGCTGCATATTCACGAGCAATCACGCTAATACATGCCCCACCTGTAGCAAAATTTTGTAACATTTGGCGAGTTACTGCTTGCGGATAAGCCGAAATATTTTCCGCCATCACACCATGATCACCTGCAAAAATAGTAATCCAAGGCTGGTCAACATTTGGCTTTGCATTGGCTTGTAAACTTGCAAGCTGCACTGCAACACGTTCCAGAATAGACAGTGAGCCTGTCGGTTTAGTTAATTGTCCTTGTCGATCTTCCGCTTGTTGTTTGATTGTTTGATTTGGTACCGCACAAGCCTCATTCCACCAATATACTGCATTTAACGTTGTCAAAATTTTTCCTTTTACATTGATCGATCATTTTTAAAATTCATTTCATCTTTTAAAGTCATGGGAAATCCTGCAACACAGAAACTGACTTTATTCGCAATTTTTCCAATCTCTTGATGCAAACGCCCTGATTCATCGACAAATTTTCGGGTTAATTCACCGAGCGGTACGACACCGAGTCCTGTTTCATTGCTGACTAAAATCACATCAGATTTTAAGGTCAATAAAACTGCCAATAACTGTTGGCATTGTGCAAACTGTATATTTTTATCTTCATGAATCAATAAATTACTTATCCATAAAGTAAGACAATCGACTAAAAAAAGCTGTCCTTCTTGATCGTATTTCTTTAAACATTCAGCTAAATATAAAGGTTCTTCAATGACCTGCCATTCACTTGGACGTTGTGCCTGATGATGCACGATTCGTTCTTCCATCTCAGCATCACGCGCTTGTGCTGTCGCAATATAGATCACAGACTGTAAAGATGCTTTTGCTGTCTGCTCCGCTAAGCGGCTTTTTCCTGAACGCGCACCGCCCAAAATCAATTGCAACATGACAAATCCCTGTGATAAATGAAGTATTGAGGTTTATTCACGACCTAATTCCAATTGAATATGTTGATTGGGATACAATTCCCCTTGTAAAACTTTTGCCTGATAAGAACCAAAAGTTAAATGTTCAATTTCAATATTAAAACTTTGTTGTGGAATCTGGCTAATTTTTTCGTACAGATATTCGCTTTGAAATTCGCAACGATATAAACCTAAGGTAATATGGGGACAATAATGTAAAGCGGCAGGTTCAAAGGTTTGTTGTGAAAGAAGATGTCTAATATTGCTTAGGCTATTTTCAGTATCTAAAACCTCAACAAAAAGTGCGCTATCGAAACTATTAATTTTGCCAATTTTTAATTGAATCGGCTTTAAATTCAATGCTTTTAATTGCATATACTGTTGCTGAAATTGCTCAATACTAAAATCATCATTGTATATTACTGTATTCTTCTGATGAGATAATATTGTGTCAGCCTCTTTTTTTAAAAAACCGCACACAAACAAAGTAATATGAAACTGACGAATATTGGGTTGAAATAAATCAGGCTCAAAGATTGCTCTGAGTTTATTTAAATATTCAACTAATTCAGGATGTTCAATTTCGATATACCATAAGGCGTAATTTTCCCGCCCCTTATGCCATTCAGGATAATCATGCGCTAAAGTTGGGACTGTCAGACTTTGTGGGCGTAAAAACACGTTATAAACAACATCAAAAGAACAAGCATATTAAAACATGCTTAGAGTATGTAAAATTAAAAAATATCTGATATTTATTCATTATGTATAAATTAATTTCAGATTTTTTATTAAAATATCAATGAACCTAGCAGACAATATTTCAGATAAATTTTGTGGTCTTAACCCAAAATCAAAACCACACTCTCCCCACTCATAAACATCTTAATTTATTGCTTTTAAAGGGGCATCAATCATTGTTTTTAAATGCTTTACTTGACCAATTTGGATTATTACCATCGACATAACCTGTTTAAAGCTCAGCAACCTTTGGATCTGCCATATTGGTGATAAAAAAGTGAATGATGTAACCTCTGCTGATATATTGCATATTGTTAGATCTACAGTGAAACGTGTCAGAAAAACGTGTAAAAATTGCTTACCTGGTGGAAACGGCACAAAATGCCTGAAAAAATAATAACGTGCTCGTATTTTTCTAACCCTTAAATAATTACAATAAAAATGATATGTTACGGTATCAACAATAAATTTAAATATCCAAAATTATTACAGACAGCATTTAAATGGCATAAGAGGTTTACCAATTGAAAACTTGGCAAGAATCACTCACTATTTTAAAAGATGGAAATGGGCGCTTTATTCAAAACAAAATGAATAACGTTTTACACCACGACTTACAAACATTGTCTGAAGCCCAAGATCCGTATGCTGTGATTCTATGCTGCTCAGATTCGAGAGTATCCCCTGATATTATTTTCGATCAAAGTCTTGGAAATTTATTTGTGATTCAAAATGCCGGTAATGTCAGTGATACATCGGTTCTTGGAAGCATTCAATATGCGATACAGCATCTAAAGACACCTTTGATTATTGTACTTGGCCATACTTGCTGTGGAGCTGTAACAGCCGCTCACCAAAACAAGAAAATGAAAGGCCCTTTAAAGGATCTCATCACACAAATTGATGATAATCTTGTACTCAATGGAAACGTAGAGGATTCTATTAAAAATCACACTCTAGCTACAGCAAGATCGCTAAATGCCGCGTTAGAAAAACATCAGGCTAAAATTGAACAAGATGCTCGAGTGATTCCTGCGGTATATGACATTGCCAGTGGTTATATATCTTGGATGGATTTAGAAGAAGATATAATCGCTACACCATACTTATTCTCTCAATAAGCGCTACACGATTTAGCCTATAGAAAACAAATAAAGCACCTCACGGCGCTTCACTTATAAGAAATCCTGAACCAGTTTCTTAATGACGAGTTGCTGAAGTTTAAGTGAGAATTCATACAAACGAGCATTACAGGAGATATAATAAAATGCCTAAACTATCTAGATAATAATTATTTTTCAAAAATATAGTTAATCTGATATTATTAATAATGATTCTCAATAACATTTTATAAAATACAATATGACTGATTTATCAACAAACTTTAACGACAACCGCTTCATCAAATCTTGGTTTGGATTTTTTCTAGGGTTGTTTTGCGTTGGAACTAGCTTGATAGCTTTATTTGAATCTGTGAATTTACAAAGCATCCTACGAACTTTGGGTTTTTTATGCTTTTGGTATCCTTGGTGTCAACTACCCATTAAGAATTACCCGCTGTCAAAAATTTTCAGTAAAGAAAAAGAAGGCGAAAGATTAAATAAACTAGCTAGCTATCTAACAATTATTGCTTTAGTTTTACTCATTAGCTCTACGGTTTTGTTTTTATGAATTTGATTCAGCATTCTTCGTGAAACGTAAATTAATCACAAAGATTAATGATGCGCTGAACCCCATCATGGCTCTCATTTTAAATTCAAATTATTAATATAAATTTCAAGTATTTCGCATAAGGTGTATTATATTTATTTTAGGAAAACTTAATTTATTAATGCGACAGAACCTTAAATCTGCTCCAAATTCAATTCTATGATCATTTTTCTAGCATAACTATGTCTAAACTCTGCAATTATTTTTCTCAACATCAATTTTGTGTACTCGTTGAATATCTTGGCACGAATAATATTTATCCAATGGCAAAAAATATTGC
Source organism: Acinetobacter sp. TY1 (assembly GCF_048551395.1). Classification (NCBI taxonomy): domain Bacteria; kingdom Pseudomonadati; phylum Pseudomonadota; class Gammaproteobacteria; order Moraxellales; family Moraxellaceae; genus Acinetobacter; species Acinetobacter sp. TY1. Next base: position 103,522 of record NZ_JBLYZK010000007.1, on the reverse strand, counting down.
TGGATTTCCTACATTAGCTACTTTTGCAGATCGTGTTCACTCAGATGATGATCTTGCACCATTAGAAGCAGCAGCACTTTACCCAAAAAACGTGGAAAAAGTACTGCATTTTGCTGGTAAAAATCGAGACATTAAAGATTTCGAGAAATTTTTAGATCAAACACAACAACAAGGCATACAAAATTTATTATTACTGACAGGTGATAAATTAAAACTGCATGAAAATGGCATAGCAAAGCATGAGCGAACCCGTTATTTGGAGTCTGTAAATGCGATTATACAAGCTAAGCAGAAAGGTGGATTTTGTATTGGTACGGCATTTAATCCTTTTAAATATAATGAAGCTGAACGTGATGCACAGTATTTCAAATTACATAAAAAACTTCATGCCGGTGCAGATTTTATTATTACCCAATTGGGTTATGACCTTGATGCTTTAAAACAAGTAATACATTTTCTGAGTCAACATCAATACCAGCAAAAAGTTTTAGCCTGTGTAATGCCACTAAGTTTGGCTCGTGCAAAGTATATAGTGAAACATCAAGTGGCAGGAATTGTGATTACACCACATATGCTCAATGTACTTGAGCATGAGAAACAGCATGGATGTACTGAGAACATATATTTGCGCTGTGCTATACAAATTTTGATATGCCAACATTTGGGTTTTGCAGGTATACATCTTTCAGCGTGTCATAAACCAGAAGAGCAAGCTCTCTTAGCGAATTATATTGACCAATATCGAAATTTAGATTTGGAAGCGTGCCTAAAAATTTGGACGGAGTTTTGGGAAATTAAGACAGGTCATGAATTTATCCCTGCATTATCCAATTTTTCAAAACCTGCACAACCCACTGAAATTTTGAAATATCATCATCTACATTTTATGCATGAAGTGATGTTTAAATCTCGTGTAGGATTTGGTGCAGGCAGATGGATATTCCAACATTCTTTTTGGAGTAAAAAACTTGTTTCAAAAGTATTATTAAAAACAGAATTACTCAGTAAGCATTCAGTTTTAGGATGTGAAAGTTGTGGTCAATGTCGCTTAGGTGAAACACTCTATATTTGCCCTGAAACCTGCCCTAAAGGCTTAGCAAATGGCCCATGCGGTGGCACATTTTTAGATCGTTGTGAGTTTGGTGATCGTGAATGTATTCATTCAATAAAAGCTCGTTTGGCTAAAGCTGTAAATCAAACAGAAGTTTTAAAAAATAAGCTGATCCCAACCGTACCTATTGAAGTACGTGGAACCAGTTCTTGGAAAAACTGGTATTTAGCGAATGAGGCTTAGCATTCGTCATCCATGGCATTGGAATAGAACTTAACACCTAATTTGATTCGGTCACGACCTTGGCTCATACGCCAGCGATTAGTATCACGTAATGAATAAACACATCCACAATATTCTTGTTGATAAAACTCTTCATTCTTACTGATTTCAAGCATACGTACTGCACCACCATTTTTACGCCAATTGTAATCCCAGTAAGTGATTCCTTCATAATTTGATGCTGAGCGAAGTCCACAATCATTAATCTGTTTCATATCTTTCCAACGAGAGATACCCAATGAGCTACTGATTAAGTTAAAGCCATTTTCAGCGGCATAAAGGGCTGTACGCTCGAAGCGCATATCGAAGCACATTGTGCAGCGAATGCCTTTTTCAGGTTCATTTTCCATGCCTTTTGCACGTACAAACCAATTATCAGTATCATAATCACAATCAATGAAAGGGATATTATGCTTTTCAGCGAAGCGAATATTTTCTTCTTTACGAATTTCATACTCTTTTACAGGATGGATATTTGGATTATAGAAAAAGATTGAAAAGTCGATATCCGATTCAATTAATGTTTCCATAACTTCACCTGAACATGGCGCACAGCATGAATGTAGAAGAAGTTTGTTATGACCTTCTGGGAGACTTATTTTTTTACGTTCGAGTTTGCTTGACATAATAAAATACAAGAATTCTAAATACGATATTTTATCGAGTTCAATAACCTTTAAATAGTCATAAAAATTGATATTTTTTCAACACAACATGAAATTCATTTATTTATGGTTAAATTACACTCAAAAAATTAAAATAACGAATAGCTGTTCTGTCAAATTAAGAAATATATAACATTCCAAAATTAAGTTTACCTAAAATTTACGACTCAATTTAAAATAATTGAAATTATACAAAAGCACACTCAAGGGCTTTCTCCAACAGCTTTAATTCTGTTGATCAAATCACAAACGTAAATCGTCACAATAAATATTTTAGTCCACTGATCTCAATCATGGTTTCATATAAGATATTGATGATTAATAATTAAGTTCAAGTATTTCGCATAAGTTGTATTATCTTGATTTTAGGGAACGTTAAAGCGTTTTTCTTTTAGCTTTCAATGCTAATTTTATTCACATTGATAATATATACACTAAGCTAAAAAACTCATTATGGAATGATTTACTTTATTAATGAATGAAATTTAGAAAAATCTATATTTTTTACAAAATAAGAAATGACAATACTTAAAATTAACCAACAAATCATTATAAAAAATATTAAATTCATCAATAATAAATAGCTTACTGAAATTACTCACCACAATTGTTAACAATAAAAAAATTTAAAAAACTTTCTATATTCAACGATTGACCACCCTAAAGAATATATCAAACCCCAGGGATAGATATCCTCATACCCACTCCCCCTATTTAATGAAACCCACCCGATTCGGTGGGTTTTACTGTGATTTAAATTTATGGATATATATATTTTTTATAACCTTGCAAAACAATATTTTCTATTTCATTCATCGCTTCACGTAAACGGTTATCACTGACTTGAATATATCCAGCTGTAACATTAGTATCATCATCTTTTTTATGATTCAGAAGTCTCTTAATTGTATAGTGACCATAATCCAAGCTTTCAGCTATCGAACCAAAAGTTCTACGCAAGTCATGAAAAGTGAATTGAATTTCACATAGCTCATTAATTTTTGATCGAACTTTAGAGATATTAACGATATGTCCTAATTTTGATTTTGCAGAAGGAAAAACCCAGGTACTTTGAATATATTTCCTTCTTTTTTTCATCAGTTCAAATAAAAAAATACCCATTGGCAGTCTACGTGGTTCACCATTTTTAGGATCAATTGATGTAATAAACCCATACTTTAAATCAATATCTTCCCAAGATAACGATTCACACGCTTCCCTGCGTAAACCTGTAAGTATTATTGTTAGTAAAAAAATCACGATTGGTCTCAAAATGCTGTCCTCGATCCTTATACTGAAAAATTGCACGCACCCAATCTGGTAGCTGCTCCTCGTTAATATGAGATTTTCTTCTTTTAATCTTATTCCATGCTTTTCTTGCACTTAGTGTTTTAACTGGATTGTAAGCAGACAGAAGTGGCTTATCGTTATAATCAAGATAATGTTCTAAAGAGAAATTATAGACTGCTCTAAATACACGCATCGCTAAGTTTGCTTGTGCTTTTGAATTTTTAGAAAGCTCAAAGTGCTTATCTTGAATCATGCGTCTTGACACATCATCTAGTTTCACCGATTTCCAATCACTTAGATATTTTTCAATCACAATTGTATAGTCACTAATAGTTCTTGATTTTAAATCTCGTATCGATAAATAGTTGTCAAAAGCTTCTTTCATTGTTGACTTAAGTTTTTCAATAGCTAATCGATCATCTTCATCTGAAACTTTCTTTTTCTTTTCATCATTAGGGTTAATACCCTGTGACATCTGCAAAAGTTTTTCACGAGCCAATTCTCGTGCTTGAGCTAACGTTATATTTCCGTGTAGACCCAAAGTAGACCGAACAGATTTACCTAAGACCTTTTTTTCCACTATGTATGTCTTATAACTACTATTTACACGCACAGCAAAACCGATTAATTCACTATCTCTATAAATCGCAGGAACTAATGCTAATTGATCAATAAATGACTTAGTTAGCTTTACTCTTTGTACTGACATATATAGAATCGCAATCATTCGCAGTATTTAACAATATATCACGCTATTTTCTACAGTCTACTATGCGTCTACTTTAAAAAATACTTGATCATTTTGAAAAACATGTTTAATATTGCGCTTGTTCCAAGTTATTGATTTAAAATCAATAAGTTTGATGCAGGGCCTATAGCTCAGTTGGTTAGAGCAGCGGACTCATAATCCGTTGGTCCACAGTTCAAGTCTGTGTGGGCCCACCAAATAAAACAACCACTTAGGTGCATTAATCCTAAGTGGTTTTTTAATATTTGAATCCATGTAAGCCTTATGTAAGCATTCAATAAAGTGAAAGTCAAAATGCCAATGCTTAAACGAATTAAATTGAAATTTCTTTGCATATTTAAGTTTAAGAACTTTTAAAGATTGTTCAAAATCCCCTTCTGCTTCTAAATATTTTTCTTTTACCTTGGGTAATGGTTTAGAGCGGGGGTTTATTTTCAGTGGACGTTTCTTATTTTTCCAAAAGTAGTCGTCTGCATCGATTAAAAAACCCGCAATGTGCGGGATTTTTTATTTATCTTTATCCATGGAGTGTGGAGATGTTGCTTTATCTTGCTGACTAGTATCTGTATCCCGCTTTTGACAAGCAGTTAGACCAAATAATAAGACCAAGCTAAGTATTGTAAAATATTTCATAGCTTCCATCCGTTAAGGTTAGAACTAAAAGTTATCAAATATTTTCTGCGGCAATGTTGTATTTGTGAAAACTATAACTTTTTTAAATAAGGCAATTAGCTATCCGCAGGTAATCATCTAAAACCACAAATACAATCTTTATCACAATTTTTTCAAGCTGATCTTCAGTTGAATCATGGTATTAGCACTTGCTATTAATTCACCATACCACAACTCCATATTATTTTTAAGAATATATCAAATGAAAACATATACATTTATTTAGGTGCAAAACGCCCTATTGAAGGTTTATAAAATCATAATTGACTATTTCTTGCTTCAACTAATAAATCACTAAAATAGTTTTCTGTAAATGAAGGCACATATCTTGTTGTAACTGGCTTACCCTCTATAATTTTCTTCGCCCAACATCCAATATCTTCTATATGGCTTTCTGACCAATTATTTTTAATTGCCCACTGAGTTATCTCTTCAACAATCAAAACTTCATTATGTTGATGTAACCATTTTAAAAGGTACTTGATAAATGATTCATCAGCTGGATGTCCAATAATAACTGAAGTATTCATTCGAAAATTTATTCTTTTTAGGACTACTTTAATCAAAGGTGTCATCTTATAGTTCTCATTATTTTACTAGAACCGCACTTTCTCACAAATTCAATATTTTTACAAAGAAAAAATTAAATTTCTTAAATTAACTTATTATTTTCAATTTTTTAAATTAAACAATATATTATTTTAATATAATAAAAAGCCCATCTTTCGATGAGCTCTAAAATTTACAGTAATTCGATTAAGAGAAATCTAGGCCTTTCTCAAAGCCTCTTAACTCATGACGAGCCATTGCTAAATTCGACTTTGAACGATCTAAAACTACGTATAGAAATAAATTATCATTTGTTTCTAATGGACGAATAATGTGGTACTGCTTACCCAATGTTATTAAAACATCTTCAATTTGATCTTGTAAATTTAATACCTTAACAGTTTTACGTTTAGCACGAATAACTTCCGTATTTCCTGCTGCTGCAAGCTCTAAATCAATACCATTCCCTATTGCTGCTAATGATAAACCACTATCACTATCTACAAGTGCAGCCGCAATAAAACCATCAATATCGTTTAAAGACTCTAGACTAATTCTAGCCATCGTATATTCCCCGCAAAAAATTTCATGAAATATAAAATTATACTTTTATATACATTTTAATTTTACCATGTAGGGGCTTAAATTACATGAATAATCCACTATCATAATAAATAAAGCCTGGCTTTAAGGGCTTCTTTCTGTGTGAAATTTATACTTTTGGAAAAACATGCCACTTCTTATCGTAGTAAATATCGTTTTATCCACAACTTGTTATACCGCAATGCTCCGTGAAACAACACACTAGCCTACAATCGTACAAGAATAATCGCTGTTGTATTATTTACTTTTTTGCATGTCATAAGTACCTTGTATAAAGTTTAAGCATTAAAAAGCCCACCTATTTCTAAGTGGGCTCAACCAAATCATTTGCGCTGATTCAGGTTGCGTTATGCGGCTCGCATTATATATACTTCGATTAAAGATGTATATAAAATATATCTTATAAATACTGCATAAATAAAAACCGCCTTTGGGCGATTTTAGATATGTTTTCTTTCTAAGCCCCCTAATTTAATACCACGAAAATCTTTAAAGTTTTTTCCATGTCATGTTGCTCATAGTATTACTGCTTTTAGCTTTACCTTGAACTTTAAGCTGATCTCCTGATACGCTTAAGCGAGCATCAATATTGTAGACCTGACCATCCTGTGTATTAATCCAAACACCTTTACGAAAGCGCTGTTTATCACTATCAGCAACAAGTCCTCTTAACGTCTCCATTCCAAAAATGGGTTGATCCTTCAGAGCACCTTGGCATTTAACACATGTTTCAGAAATTGATTTACCGAGCAACGGATAATTCTTAGTGACAACAGCACTATACTGCTCTGTTTTCGAATCTTTACGAACTACAATATCTGAAATATAAGATCCAGTCCTGTCATCTATAACCTTCCATGTACCAATTAATGGATCAAAAGGCATGGCATTTAATGGATTGGTAAGTCCCAACAATAGTGCAATCGCACTCAAAAATTTAAAATTCATATAAAAATAATTTACAGTTAAGTTAAAAAGAAGCACAAATGTGCATAAAACGTGAAGGATTATAACAATAATTTTTTAGAATGATAAAAATTGATTAAAATTAAATATATACCTAATATTTTTCTTCTAAAATCTAACCTAGTAACTGCAGTGGATATTTTTTGTCATCTAAATGTTAATACACCTTTATCTATCATTTCAGATAGTTAAGATGCTATTTTCAATATTTAAACCTACAGACTTTTTAATATGAAATATTTTATTGGCGCTTCAATGATTGCATTAGCATTGGCTGGTTGTAATTCATCTCCTACACAAATAGCTATGCCTGTAGAAAATGTACCAAGCATTCCAACTGAAACTCAGGTGATTAACTTTGTTGGTCCAATGGATCTAACTATTCAACTAAAATCTTCTGATAATTTTGAAACAGCTATAATGACTGATAACTCAGACCGAGTTATTCATTTAAAAGCTGCAGTATCTGCAAGTGGAGTTCGTTTAGCAAACAATGACGGTGTATCTATACATTTTAAGAATGGTGAAGGTATTGTTGAGTTTGTAAAAGATAAACCTATAAATATTACTGAATATAAGAAATAAGCATTTTACACATTGTAAAAACCCACCACGTGTGGGTTTTTCTTTTACCTACAGATAGTTATAACTCACTTACAGATAATATTAAAACCAACCATAAAAATATTATTTAGAAAAATAGTGCAATCGACAAACAATAATTAAATTATTCTTAAATAGAATATTATATTTCCGTTCTAAACATCTAAAATCATTAAAAAATATGATCAAAATTTACATCTAAAAAGCAGATATACCTTCAAAAACATGGTAAAAATATTTGTCGTACAAAAAATGACCGATACAGTTTATGAAATATTATTTACGTCTTAAAGAACAAGGGGATAAACATTTTACTACTCCACAACATTAGTAGATTGTCTTAGCCATTAAAGCTTCCCCTTTTTTTTATAATCTAAAAGGGCACGATATGAACTATTTAATAAGTTACGACCACTCAGAAAATTATGATACTGAGGATATTACCAATGCAATTCTTTCTATCTCTAATGGTTGTGTAAAGTTATTAAAATCTACATGGATAATTAAACATAAAGGTAAAGCCTCTGACATTAGAAACTGCCTCAAACCTCACATTGGAATCGGGGTTAAGTTGGTGGTTGTTAAACTACACAGAGAAGCTGCATGGAGCATGTCACTTGATCACGAATGTAGAATTTGGTTAGAGATCTACTTTTAGGGGCATGTTATGAAAAATAAAATTAAATTCTATTTGATATTTATTTTAGCAATTCCAGGTTGTCAAAAAAAATCTGATCCTGTTGATCTATCCGATACCCAAAAGATACAACTTAAGTCAAGTCAAGATATTGAGGAAGTTGATATCCAAATCAATAAATATTTAGATCAATTAGACAATCCTAAAACCCAATTACATATTAAAAAACAAATTTTATGCATTGATTATCCGAATTTGTATATACAAAAATATGTACCAACCCTACTAGAAGCAGCACCCAATGACTTCACTTCTGAGAAGTTATTACGAGATTTAGACTTAGCCCTAGATTACTACACGGATAAATTACATATTCATTGTGAAATGGATTAATTTTTAATGCCCTGTCGCATAATTGGTAATTGAGTGGATAAAAATTATTGCAAATACTAAAACTGCTTTGATCAAATCTTATGAGAGTAAGGCTTCGTCTATATATTTTTGACTTTGATTTAGCACAACAAACTCCATTTAACCCATCCTTGTGATGGGTTTTTTATTATCTACATGACCATTCACTTAATACTCTGCTAAATTTACTTAGTTAACCTATTAATTATTTATTTAGTAAATAGCAAATTACACCTACTGCCATATGTGAAAAATGGCTTAAATAAAAATCACATTTCATGCTCCCCACGACCAATATCATGCCAACACCCAATGTACCTTTTCATTCAATTATTGGTTATAAAACCCAATACAATGAAATTCCACAAAGCTCAGATGGTATTGTGCCTTACAACAGTTCGCATTTAGATGGTGCTGTGTCTGAAACCGTGATAACGGTGGGCAATCAATACATGAAACACCTGAAGCAATTTTAGAATTACGCCGTATATTAAGAGTGCATTTACAGAAATAAAAATTACCTATTTTGAGACTTACATTTCAACGATCTGTCGCTGATATTTAATGATCTAAAAATGTGAATATATATTTATTTAGGTTTTTTATTGCTTATAAATCATGGTACATACAATCACAAAGTTCTGACAATATCGATATTGTTTTTTTAAAATATTCATCGCAAAATGCACATCTTAAATTATTATACATTTGTATAGGCTGAAAATGAAAAAGATGTTGGGTGAACTCACCTTTAAACTTGCAGGATGGACGTATCGAGTTGAACCCAATGTTCTCGAAAAAAAACAAGTTATTATTGGATTTGAGCACACTTCCATGATGGATGCAGTTTTATCGTTGGCTATTTTCCAAATTTTTGATTTGAAAATTCATATTTTGATTAAAAAAGAATTATTCAAAGGTCCTATGAAGCCAATTTTAAATAAACTTGGTGGTATTCCAGTTGATCGTAAATCCAATAAAGATATTGTTTCCCAGATGGTTGAGCTTTTTGAAGCCAATGATAAATTCAACTTAGTTATTGCTCCCGAAGCAACACGTGCTGAACGTGGGCAACCCCGTAAACCTATTCGTACAGGTTTTTGGCATATTGCAAAAGCTGCGGGTGTACCTATTGTGCTGATGTATGCTAATTCGAAGACTAAACAAGGCGGAATCTTTGGAAAAATATATCCTTCCGATTTAGATCAAGACCTTGCTGAAATAAAACGCCTATATAAAGAACATACAGGTCTAGATATTGTCATTCCTGAAGAAAAAAATCATTAATCTGACGCATTTCCAAAAAATAAGCACTTTCTCTGAAAAAAGTGCTTATGGTAGAATTGCATCAATTTGATATGGCATAAAGCCAATCTACAAGGAGCATATTTCGCATGGCGGGTCATTCCAAGTGGGCAAACACAAAGCATCGTAAAGCAAAACAAGATGCGAGCCGCGCAAAAGTATTTACAAAATTTATTCGTGAAATTGTAACCGCTGCTCGCTTAGGCGGTGGTGATGTCGCATCGAATCCACGTTTACGTGCAGTTGTCGAAAAAGCATTAGTTGCAAATATGACACGTGACACCATCAACCGTGCAACTGCACGTGGTGTTGGCGGCGAAGAAAATGCTGATTTAAAAGAAGTCACCTATGAAGGTTATGGTGTCGGCGGTGTTGCTGTCATCATTGAAACCATGACGGATAACCTAAACCGTACAGTTCCTGACGTTCGTCACTGTTTCTCTAAAACAGATGGTAACTTAGGTACCGCAGGTTCTGTTGCTTATATGTTTACTAAACGTGGTGAAATTACTTTTGAAGATGTGTCTTTAGAAGATAAAATCATGGATGTAGCTTTAGAAGCGGGTGCAGAAGATATTGAAGTGAGTGAGGATGAAATCTTAGTCATCACTACCCCTGAATCGTTTGGTGATGTGCAAGATGCTTTAGCTGCTGCAGGTTTGAAATCTGATAATGCGGAAGTAACCATGAACCCTTCAACAAAAGCGTTGATTTCTGATGTTGATCAAGCGAAGAAAATCATAAAAATGATTGATATGTTTGAAGATCTTGATGATGTGCAAAACGTATATACTAACGTTGAGTTCACAGAAGAAGTGATAGCGGAATTAGACGATTAAGTCAAATTGAAGCAAAATAAACGCACCTTTTGGTGCGTTTCTTATTCTAATAAATCAATAACTTATATTTATATGTTGTAGATTTGTTGCACTACACTCAGATTTCTTTATTTAAACTAAATTTGAATAAAGTAAAAATCACTTAATTTGATCAACTCTTAATTTTGGAAAACTAAATACTACTTTGATTTACACGCTTAGATAGCTCTTCAGCACTTTCAACTCTTTCAGAATAGCGATCAGTGAAATATGCAGACTGCCCTCTGGTTAAAAGCGTAAATTTATACAACTCTTCCACCACATAGACAATTCTTGTGTAGTAAGAAGAGGGTTTCATACGTCCATCTTCTTCAAATTCTAGAAGTGCTTTGGGGATAGATGATTGGATTGAAAAGCAATTAGCCCATGCAGATGATAATAAAACAAGAGCCTCATACAATCATGCTCGTTGGCTTGAAGGCCGTAGAAAAATGCTTCAGGATTGGGCGGATATTATTGATAGTTGGAGATGATGATTGTTATAAGTGCTAAGCGTGCATCTAATCAATTTTTTAGTATCTGGTTTGTGCAAGACCTGAATTTTTATGTTTTAAAATAAGAAAAATTCTCATTTCATTTGTCTTCAAATTCTTATTACATATCAACATAGGACATTTTTAAAGTATCCATATTATTTCTCTTGAACTCCCTCATATTGTGTATATTTTATAACTTAAGTTCCTTTTTAGAACTAACAAATATAATTTTACTATCTTTATTTTAAATATTGAATTAATGATTGAAGGAGTTCTTCATGCAAACAGAACGTCATAAAATTTTTGGTAGAAAAGTAGTTTTTGATTTTTCTAAGTCTGATCTAGTGTGGATTCCAAATGACAATTTTTCCTCACATTTAATTAATGGAGTCAACTTACTTTTACCTGCTGGAGAATTTTGGTTTTGTCGTGTCTTTAACAAAGCACTTCCCCACATCACTGATCCTGTTTTAAAAGAGGATGTAATCGGATTTATCCGTCAAGAAGCTATCCATGCAAATGCACATGTCTTAGGTCAAGATTATCTAACATCTCATCAAGTCGATATTGAAAAAATTAAAGAATTAGCCAATACATTGTTTGGAACATTACTTTCAGAAAACCCTTTAGGGATAAAAGCTTTAAAGCGTGAATCAACAGAATATTCTTGGTTGGTATTAAGGGTTGGTGTCATTGCTGCAATTGAACACTTCACTGGAATATTAGGTCAGTGGTGTATGGACAATAAATCCTGGGATGAGTTTAATTCAGATCCCGTAATTGCAGATTTATTCAAATGGCATTTAGCTGAAGAAGTCGAACATCGCACTGTATCATATGATCTATTTGCTCATCTTGTCCCCAATAAATATAGTTTTTATCTATATAGACAAGCATTAATGGCTATCGTATTCCCATTATTTATATTTTTACTCATTGAATCTGGACGTAGTGTTGCTAAACATGATCTAGATATTCAAATGAAAAAATTAGTCAGAAAATCTTTTATTCGTTGGTTAATTGAACTAGAACGCATAGGAAATACAACAAAAAATGTTCCTTCTTTTAGTTTTTTAACAGCCTCAACTTTTCGATGGATGTCACCTTCATTCCATCCCATTCATGAAGGCAATACAGAACAAGCACTTGCATATTTAAATCAATCACCAGCAGTTAAGGCTGCAAAAATTTATGAGCAAAATAAAGTAATGCCATTAAAAAACTAAGATTAATAGTCAATAAAACACCACGAGTAATTAAATTACTCGTGGTGTTTTATTGACTATTTTTGGTATTTCTTTTGATCACTCAGACAACACTTTCCAAATTTAATACTGTTTTTTACGATTCAGTTTTGTAGATACTTTCAATGGATCCCAAGTATCAGACTGTGACTGCAATAAGCTTACATCTGCATAGATTTGTCCTGAATGAATTTCCTTATCCATATCCCTACCGAAAATTGCACTTGCAGCATGTAATCCACTTAGAAAGGCACCTTCAATCGATGGTCCCCAGGTCGTACTTGTTCCTGCTAAATATAATCCTGTGATAAGTGTTTTTGATTTTGGTCTAAATGGGCCATATTGTCGAATATTGCACTCTAAACCATAAGCTGTAGCATCTGTTGAAAGTGTATAACGTTCATGAGATAAAGGAGTTGCTGCTTCTTGCCACACAATATGCTGTTTAATCCCTGGCATTATTTCCTCAACACGTTGAATCATGATTTCAGTCAGTTGTTCTTTCAGATCAAGATAAAAACTATCTTTACTGTAATTCTGTCCTTGTGCTGACTTAGTCCAAAATTCTCGACTTGCTGGTACCATCGTCATGCTTTCTAATGTAGAACATCCTTCTGGTGCATGACGTCTATTATCTGGATCTTTGACAGTAGAGGAATGAATAAAAGCAGGTAATGTTTGACGTGCTCGCTTCACCCATTGATCTGTTGTCAACTGTTTCTGTCCTTCACCACTTAAAATAGCTGCTGTCTTTTCTAATGATTCATTAGTAGGTACTGAAAAATAATTTGTATTTGGCATCCATTCTCTTAAATCTGTATTTAAACCGAGATAAACGTTCACGAATGGATCACTCATTTTATAATTCTTTACTTTACGCACAAATCTAGAAGGTAGCTGTTCTACACCAACCATATTCAGATAAGTCTTCTTAATATCTGCTGCAGAAACAATTGTACTAGTAACAAATTCTTCTCCATCTTCTAAACGTACCCCTTGAACTTTATTATTTTGAATTAAAATTTTATTTACCTTTGTTTGTGTTCGAACTACTCCACCATGTGCTTCAATCACTTCAACAAGGTTGCCTGCTAAAACCTGTCCACCTCCCAATGGATACCAAGCACCACCATTAATATAGTTTTGTAATAAGCCTGCATGAAGAACAACGGGGGCATGTGAAGGAATACAACCATACTGCCCAAATTGTACAGATACAACGGTACGTGCCTGTGTGCTAAGTCGGCAATAATCCAAAAGCTTACTAACAGGCATCATTGCCCATATCGATGCACTGCCTGCATTAAATGCAAATTTTGTTGTTCCCCACAATGATGCAGGTGTACGGCTACGATCGATAGCCATACCTATACGTGAAATAATATCAATGAATTGGCGTAGACCTTTTTCTTCATTTGGAAATGCTTGAATTAGATTATTTAAATAGTTGTCCCAACCATAAGGTATTTTTACCCTATGGTTGGGGGTAATTACTGTGTCATAGCCGGTTGAATCCATTAAAGCGAATTGAATTCGATCTTTTAATCCCAAACTTTTCAACATAGTGGTCAGTTGTCCTTTTTCACCACAATCACCAATATAATGAATACCTACATCAAATTCCCATTGACGCTTACGACGGAAAACATGGCTACAACCACCCACAACATTATATTGCTCTAAAAGTAATACTTTTTGTCCATTCGTCGCTAAAAACGCTGCGGTAGATAGTCCTCCTATCCCACCACCAATCACGATGGCATCCCAATTTTGTTTATGTTGCTGTGAAATTAACTTATTCATTATTCTCTCCATTGGTCTGATACCAATATTTTTGCTATTTAAAAAAAATGATCATTTTTCTTAACAAAGCCATTTCCAGCTCATAAAGCATTATTTTAAATATAAGTTCCAAAAAGGAACTAAGTTAAAAAATAAACACTCTAGACTTTTATGTCAATTGATTCTATAAAGTCGTCCTATAATGATAATATTTTAACTACAGGGATAAATAATGAGGTCTTCACATGAAATGGAATGAATTAGGAGAAATAAACTGTCCAATAGCTCGAACACTTGCTATTTTTCGGTGATCGTTGGACTTTACTGATCATTCGTAATGCATTTATGAGGACTCGTCGTTTTGATGATTTTCAAAAACAATTAGGAATTACTCGTCATTTACTTGCTGAACGGATTAAGCGTTTAGTAGATAGTAAAATTTTTGAAAAAGTTATTTATAATGAGTCGCCTAAACGTTATGAATATAAACTTACTGATAAAGGGAAAGCACTTTATCCAATAATTGTTTCAATCAGTACGTGGGGAAACACCTGGAATAATGAAAAAAAAGAATATAATGAGCTTCATTATTTACATACAAGCTGTAACAGTCAAATCACTCCTAAGTTAATTTGTCCTTGCTGTGAAGAAGAGATAGATTCTCGACTTATGCTTCCCATCTATACAAATATAGATTCATAATTACAGTTAAAAAAGCTCAGTCAAGAATATACTCTCATGAAGCAAAGCTTTAAGATTTAGAAAGAGTACGTATCAGGGCGTATTCCAGCTACTTAAAATATGGTTCTAAAACTTAAAGCCCCCTAAAGGGCTTTCTCAAACAACTCTCATTCTACAACTCCTCTATTTACAAGCCTTGCTTATATAATTCTATTTTGAAGAAATTCAACATACTCTTTTAATTTCAAATATTTAATTACTTCTTTCCTTTAGTGTATAGATACTTATATTTTAATATTTTCTTCTTAAAAAATGACCAAATATGCTATTTTCTAATAGTTAACCATATGGTAAAAATAATAGAAAAAGGAGATTCTATGAAAATTAAAAATTTTATACTTTTTTCAGCTAGCATTCTAATAACCCAAATCGCTACAGCTGAAAGCTTTTCAGAAACCTTTAAGGGTAAGCCAAAGCTCAATGTCAATTTATATGTATTTGCGGCAGATGTTAGTGGTTCAATAAATCAAGGAAATATTAAATACGAAGTGGATCAACCATTTAAAGAAACATTAAAAGAATTAGATGAATCATTTATGGCTCATATCGATTTTAGTAAAGGTAAATGGGGAATATTTTCCGACAAGCAAATTGTAAAAACATCTCAAGAAAAAAATGCAATGAGCATTCCGGTTGCCTTGAATACAAAGCTAGATCAAAGTAGTTATGGTCTTTACTACCAAGCTTATGTTTCCCCATTCTTTGATTTTAAGAGCCATTCAAAATTGATTGTAGAGCCGACTATTGGTGTGCATCGAACTCAAGCCGAAGCAAGCTTAGCGGCATTCAATAAAACAGCGGCAATTGACACTTCATGGAATGAATTCTTTTGGGGCTCTCGCTTTAAATATAATTTTGATACTACTTGGAATTTAGCTTCAGAAGTCACTTTTGGTGTGGAAAATACAATTTCGGCTCAAGCTTATTTGGGTTATCGATTTCCAATTATGAATCGAGATTTAAATTTAAGAGCTGGCTATAAATATTTTGAACAAGACTACAAATCTAATAATTTCCACTGGGAAATTCGCCAACAAGGACCCGTTATTGGCATCAATTTACCAATTTTTTAAGAGGATTTAAGATGAATAATGCACTAAAAAAAGTTATATTCGCAACAGGACTCTTAGTTGTAGCAGAAGTTGCTATGGCATGTACTCGAGTCGTTTATTTGGGGAATAATGATGTCATGACAGCCCGTTCAATGGACTGGAAAAGTGATGTTGGTACGAATTTGTGGATACTACCTAGTAGTGTAAAACGTAGCGGCATGGCTGGACCTAAATCTATTCAATGGACTTCAAAATACGGTAGTGTCGTTGCAACAGGTTATGATATTTCAACGACAGATGGTGTAAATGAAAAAGGATTAGCTGCTAACTTACTTTGGTTAGTTGAATCAGAATATCCGAACATTAAAACAAGTAATAAACCACCACTAAGTATTTCATTATGGGCACAATACGTTTTAGATAACTATGCGACGGTAGATGAAGCAATAAAAGCTTTAGAAAAAGAACCCTTCATTATCATAACAGATCAAGTTCCTGGCGAAAAACGACTTGCAACTCTACATCTCTCAATTTCAGATACTAGTGGAGACAGTGCGGTTATTGAGTACATTGGAGGTAAACAAGTTATTCACCATAATCGCAAATATCAAGTTATGACCAACTCCCCAACCTTTGAACAGCAATTAGCATTAAATACTTACTGGCAACAAATAGGTGGAACCACAATGCTTCCGGGTACGAACCGAGCAGCAGATCGATTTGCTAGAGCCTCATTTTATGTCAATGCAATTCCTAAAAATGCGACTCCAGAACATTCTTTAGCAAGCGTGTTTAGTGTGATTCGTAATGCATCCGTACCTTTTGGCTTAAATACAGAAGAAGAACCAAATATTTCCTCAACACGCTGGCGTACAGTTGTAGATCATAAAAGAGGTTTATATTTCTTTGAATCAGCAGTATCACCAAATGTATTTTGGGTAGATTTAAAAGATATCAACTTTAAAGATGGTCAAGCTAAAAAACTTGAACTAGGACTTGATCAAGCAAAAACTTATGCAGGAAAGGCAAACACTGCATTTAAAGTCACTAAACCATTTGAGTTTCTTGGTATTAAATAATCGAGCCATAGTTTAGTATTTGTAGTTGTAGTTTCTTAAACGTATCAAAACACGGAGGTGTATTTTCAATCGGGTTGGGATATATTTCATGGTGCTTATGCGAAATAGCCCTCTAGAGGGCTTTCTCAAACAACTTCCGCTCTACAATTCATCTATTCACAAGCCCCTGCATCACTCGCCCACCACCTTTATTCCAAACATTGAACTAGACATCTACACCGCATCAAAAATTTTATTATTGCATCCAAAACTACCTTGTAAAATATATTGCACAATACTCCGCAGTGCTGGGTTAGGTTTTGAACATAAAAAACAGTTATATTGTTCTTAGCAATGTATTCAGTTGAATTATGACCATGTGCTCAAATTATCAATTCCCATCAAAGAAAAAGTTACGGCTTCTCGGTGTTGATCCTGATCATTATGATCTCGATTTGAAAGAGCACGTGTACCCTTCTTATCACGCCCCAATCATCATGAAAGGTGCGGATGGTTTTGATCTTGATATTGCCAGGTTTGGATTACTTCCCAAATGGGCTAAAGAATTCAATTTTAGTAATCACACTTACAATGCGCGTACTGAATCTGTCGCTGAGAAACCAAGTTTTAGAAATGCATGGAAATACAGTAAGTTTTGTCTTATACCGGTTCAAGAATTTTACGAACCAAAATACATCAATGGTAAAAGTCACTGGTACACGATCAAGCGCAAAGATGATCAGCCTTTTACTGTTGCAGCAATATATGAGGATGCTGAAATAAGAGACTCAAAAGTACGATCATTTTCAATGCTTACGATCAATTCTGATCATCATCCATTTATGAAGCAATTTCATGCACCTGATGATGAAAAACGCTCAATCATCGTCATACCTGAAGAATACCGAAACGATTGGCTGAATGTAGATCGCGAACATGCTCATGAATATTTCTTTGAAATGCGAAATGAGTTTGTCACCTTTCCACAAAAAAGCCCTGACAAAAGTCAGGACTCCCTATTCTAAGTTAAACTATTTTTGCTGTGGTTTATCTTGCTGATTACCAGACTGTTGCTTTTGATTACCTGATTGCTGATTTTGCTGTTTCTGTTGGTCTGACTGTTGTTGCTGTTGTTTCTGCTGATCCGATTGCTGATTTTGTTGACGTTGATTGTCATTCTGCTGGTTCTGTTGTTGATTAGTCATTTCATATCCTGCCTTTATAACTTGAGATATGCCGTACTAATTACGACTCTTGCCAATCTACGCTAATTAAATTTTTTTCAAAGCTTTCACTTGTTGCAAAACGAGACATTGTTAAGCCTAAAATTTATCTATCTGATATCTAGGAAAAATGAAAAATTGCCTACTCACATGAATTACTAAAGGCTGACTCAATCAAACTCAATGTTACATCTAATATTAAATATTTTTAGGCTGCATTGTTTATCCACAACTTTTAAATTTGAATTTATTTTAAGCAGTCTTTAAAATCTTGATTATGTAACGTATTCAAGTAGTATTCCAATGAAAATCGAAAGTGATAGCACATCAAAGCCCAGGCTCTCAAAGTTAAATGAGACAAGCCTAAGCCAGTATGATCGCTATAAATTGGTTCACCATCTTCGTCACGTTCTACACCAATGTGGTAAAGTTCATGCTCAATCAAAGCGCAGAATTCACGGTCATTTGAGTTTTCACAGAAACTCGCATCAACAGTAATTAAGTACACTGGCACAAATCCAAACCAATCTCGCATCTGCTGTTCTTGACGAGCCTTACGCCATCCACCTTGATTAAACATCACTTTTTCATATTGGCCTAAGACCACACGCTTTTTAGCCATACATGCAGATGATGCCCATGCAAATGCTAAAAAAGTTTCATCATCGTGAAGTAACTCTGCAAGGTGGTCATGATCAGGGTTATGAAGTGCCCCACCAATAGTTAAGAAGTTTTTTAATACCCATTCCTTTAGATCCACGGCGGGTTCTAAGCGTATTGTTTCTTCTTCCTCTGCTCGATCAATTAGATCCGTCGGTGGAAATGGTCTGATCTGTTCCATTGAATATCTGCCTCTTTAATTGTTTGAGCCATCCGCTTGCACGATCAACATCAATCTGTACTGGGCCTAACTCATTAATTTTATATCTCGTAGCAGATTCAATTCGAACCACTGTAAATCCCATTGCTTCAGCATCATCGTAACGATCCAGACTCCAAGCTTTATTCGCCAATTTCCCACCGCGTCCACCAGATCAAGGCCCACCAGAAATTTCAACTAAAATTCTGTACTCAATAAGATGAAAGTCAAAACGCCAATGCTTTGTAGATTTGAATTGGAATTTCTTTTCATATTTAATTTCAAGAATTTTTAATGATTGCTCGAAATCTTCTTCAGCTTCTAAGTATTTTTCTTTAGCTTTGGGTAATGGTTTAGTGCGTGACTTGGTTTTTAGTGGGCATCTCTTTGTTTTAAAGAAATAACGATCAACTTCCATAACCCCTCCCAATAAAAACCTTTAATATATAAATTCATAATCAATCTTAAAGAAAATAATTTATGAGCTCACACCCAATCAAAGAAATTATTGAAGCTTGCGATAAAGCTATTACTGCTAAAGACTACGATTCACTTATGCAGTATTACGCAGAAGATGCTGCACTTGTTGTAAAGCCTGGTATGACCGTAAAAGGTAAAGATAATATCCGTAAGGCCTTTATTGCGATATCAAACTTCTTTCAAGAACAACTTATCGTTGAACAAGGTGAAATTATAGTAATTGAAGGTGCTGATAATGCTTTAGTTATTATGGAAACAGTTCTTCATTCTCTTGATGAGAAGAATCAATCTAGCAAACAGGTTAGACGGGCAACTTATGTATTTCGCCAAGAACCTGACGGACGTTGGTTGTGTACCATCGATAATTCTTATGGTACTTCTTTACTAGACGAAGGTAATGAATAAAACACAGCCTATAAGAAAAACCCCATCAACATCTAGAATCTGATGAGGTTTTATATGCCGTAATACGTTCGAATCACTGCTTGATTTACATTGGGGTCTATCAAATATTCTTCGACAAACCTTTGTTGTTTAGCTGTGAGGTTTGTCATAAATATTAATTCTCCAAATTGCGGGCATTAAAAAACCACCCGGAGGTGGATTTTAGTTATTCAACTATTGGTATACTTTTTCTAGCGCTATTCGGCGGGATTATTATCTGAACTCGTCTTTGACTGTTTCCTTTAGCTTCAATTTCACCACTAGTTAATCCATAAGTTATAATTTGGCTTCTGAAGCTCTTACCAAGATCTGTAGTAATTTCAGCTTCTCCTTCCAAAATAACCAACAGCTTGTTTGCATCATATGTAATCTTTTTAGCTGATCCGCTAACTATTTCACCTGATGAATAATTCTTTTTTTTAAATTTTACTGGATTACCTAAGGCAATAATATTATCAAGCTCTTTATTAGCCTTTTGTTTTACTTTTATCTCATTTCCTTCAAATTTCATTGATCCTTGTTTGGCTATAAAATTACCTTTATAAACCCCACTTCCAGTGTTTAAATTCAAATTTAAAAAATCACCAGATAGCTCTACTGGTTGATTAAAGTCTGGATCTGATTGAGCTATAGCATCAATAGCGATAAAAGCTAATAATAAAAATAATAAAGTGGTTTTCATATTACAAAGGCTTTAATAGTAATGAGTATTATTATCAAATAATATCATATTTTACAGAGGTTAAGTCTAAGTACACTTAAACAGCATTTTTTTGGCTTGCTCTATTACACTTAGTCTTCACTTTTTATTTTGCTTAGGTCTTACAATGCGAGTGAGTTCTGTCATTTCGATTATTGCCTCTTGAGCTACTGAAAAAACTCCACTCATTGCAACTATCATTCCCTAACTAATTCGATTTAATCGCATATTCACCACCTATAATAAAAGAAAAACCCCATCAACTTCTAGAATGCGACAGGGTTTCATGTACCTTATTACGCTCTGCAAATTATTTAATATTTTTCACTTTAAGACAGTTTCGACAAACTTCCATATCCCCATCATTACAATGGTGAGTTTCAGTCACACCATGTAAACCAAATAAACATTTAAAAAATTGAAGCAAATTATTCTCCTTACAGCACAGTTAAACTTTAATTCAATTAGGTGTAAATACACCACTTTGAAGGTATCGAAGTCGAAATTTCTAAAAATGGTAGATTCGTCATAATTAAAATTCAGTTATAAAAAAAGCCTGCGCCTTGGGGAAGGAAGCAGACTATAAAAATTAAATAGACTTAATAGGGAAGCTATTTATATTATTAAAATAACCGATTTTTTAATGTGATGCAATCAACAAAATACCCATAAATAACAAATTAATATCACACTAAAATAATAAAATGGCGAATTCTCCATATTTGAGATAATTACTTTCGTGAGATATCACACGCTTGCTTTAAGCGATCAATAGCATCAGGGGGCATTGGTGCTGTCATCATGCCACGGTAATTCATACATTCAGGTGTTTCTTTAAATTGTTGAGGCTGATTACTCATACAACCCGATAAACATAATGCTGAAAATAAAATGTACTTCATTATCTCATCCTATATTTTTAATGAATTTAAGTTTAAATAATTTTTAGCAAATACTGTGTAGGAATTTGGCACGCAATACAGGCTTCGAACCTGTGACCACGCTACTCCATCCAACCGAGCTAATGGCACATAAAAAAGGATGTGGTGATCTGCCACATCCTTGCCTTAGATTACGATATTAATCAGCTCGGCGACTGATCTACCGCTACTCACAATCACACAAACCTAACATGCACGGTCTGCTTTACTTGCTTTCATTCTCTTTTAAGGTCGGGTTGCCAAACCCTGTTCTAGGTTTTTCTCTCGAAGGCATGTTCTATTGGTCGGCACTCCAATAGGGATAGATTGTCTTTTTACAGACCATAAAAAAGCCCATCATATGATGAGCCTTTTACTTAAATTACGTATTAACGAGGAGCAACCATGTGCACGGGTAAAGCACAAAAACCATTTTTTTTATTGAGGGTTGTATAACATAATCCGTGTTTACCACTTACAGAACTAAAATCCTTTATCTCTTTAAGTGTATCCAGATAACGATCAACGACTTCAATCTTAATTTCTTGCTTATCTTGATATTTACTTAAATATGCAACTCTTTTTTCACCAATTTTCTGACGTACTAAGAAAGTCTCATTATCAAATTTATATTTAGTAAAACTATTTCCCGCTCCGCTCCATCTTTCCGTCAAGCATATTTGCAATTCACTAGGTTTACCATTCACCAATTGAATGCAATTACCTCTTCCCTCAATAACCGGTTCAGCTTGCACCGAATTATTAAAAAATAGGATTGCTAATGAGTATGAAGCCAATCTGAGAAACATTGATGTGCCTTTTTAGGTCTAATAAATAAAAACCCCGCAATGCGAGGTTTATCTAGTGAATCTATATAACTTCGTCCACTATAACAGGAATATGCCATATCCTGTCCGTACATGCAAGTTATTCAAGTCGCAATCTTTTATCGTGTCCTGCTAAATAAAACTTACCTGCATATAGCATCGCATCAAGTGATGTGCGTCCCAAACAAAACTGAGCAGCCATTTGACGCAAAGACATCCCTCTTACATTCTTCTCAATAAAAAGATTTACAGCCGCTTTAGCTGAATCACAAATACGACTTGAGTATTTTAAATCAATGATAAGTTTTCGCACTTCATCTGCTTCAAAATCGTCAATTTTGCAAATCAATTGATTTTTTCTAGATGCCACTCCTTTATTGTTTTCACAAATCAACCAATAAATCTGATTCACGCCTAGAGCGACTTACACCTGCTATTTCAGCTGCAAAACTGAAACCTGAAGATCATCAAGAATTGTTGGCCATCTTTGCTGAGCGTAAAACAACATTGGGACATATGGAGCCTGACTCTGAACATCAAGAGCATTTAGACGCAATCCTTGCCGCAGTAGCTAATGCTCAAACACCAATCGAAGTTAATGCACAAATTCGCTATACAAAATCTTGGAATGAGGAACAGCGGAAACCTGTTATTCAGGCTATGAATAAGCGGTTGATCGAACTGAATGATCAAAAAGAAAAAGTAGCTACAGAACCACCTTCATTAATGGTAAAGATTCAAAATACTCAAAATGAGCATGAGTTAAATGAACTCTTGCCTGAAATTCGTTCTCGTCATGCTGATATTCAGCCAAAGCTGATGGATCTTGTAAAGAAGCGTCGCTTTGAATTGGTAAATCAGGGTTCGCAGGTGGCTTCATGAAATTCAACTATTCCTCTATCACCCGAACACTGACAGTGTTCGGGGTGAAAATGGATCATATTTTTCAGAACGTCAGTGTTGGTGAAATTGAAGAATTAATCATTGATGCGAAATTTAAAGAAGCAAATTGGAGAGTGTGATGACAGTTGTTCAATTAATCACAATTACAGCACCCGAACTAGAAGCAATGATGGATCGGGTGTGTAGAAAGGCGGTGCTTGATGTTATTGCACAAAAAGAAGATGAACTTTTAAATATTGACCAAATTTGTAAAAAGATACCGGGTATGACTCGACATCTCTTTAAAAAATTAGTCGAAGAAACTAAGCTCAAAAACATCCGTGGTAAATATTCTTTTAATGCCGTTAAAGTCGCGATGCAATCTCACTAGCTGTGGGATTGTAATAAGTCATCGCCCTTTTAGGATTGGACCAACCAAACATTTTGCATAAATCTAAAAGTGGTATTTTTAAAGCGATTCTTGTTGCTGCAGTATGTCTTGCATCATGAAATGTAAAGTCAAAAAGTTCAGCATCCATTCTCGCTTTTAAAAAATCTGCACTTGCATACTTTGCAGAATATTTAAATACTTTACCTTTATCTAATTGAATACCCTGCAAGATAGATACCGCTTTTGCACTAAGAGGAACTTCCCGCTGCCTACCATTTTTTGTTGCAGTAAGCTTCAAGTAATTATCCTTTAAAAATATGCGGTTCCAATCGAGATTGCAAATTTCTGATTGTCTCATTCCTGTTTCAAGTGCTAGTAAGAAAATATTCTTCAATTCATCATTTAAGAATGGTAGTAATTTTTCAATTTCAAATTCAGAAATCACTTTCTCTCTGTGCACAGACTCTTTAGGTAACGTAATATCATTAACAGGGTTTTTGCTTAACCATAATTTAGTATCAATACACCATGTAAAAAAACCTTTAAGCATAAGAAGCTCACGACGAACTGTTGCACCTTTAACGGTTTCTAAACGTTGCTCTCTCTAATTGACCAACATTTCTTTATTTACATTTATAAGTGCTTTAGAACAATCCATAGTTTTAAGAAGATAATTTATTCTAGTAATTTCTTGTGTAAAACCTTTTTTATATACTGAGACTGTTTCGCGATATTCGATTAAAGCATCCTTTAATACTACATGGTCAAAATTTTGAATTTTTTCATTTTTCAAAGTGACTTCTAATTCTTGTGCCCACGCTTTAGCATCCCTTACTGTATCAAAAGTTTTTGTTTTAGGTGGATGGGGTTTTATTCTAACAGTAGCTGTAATCCTTCCATTTCTTTTCTGAAACGTAGCCATACTTGTTGCACTCTTGTTGCATTAAATTCTTAAATCAATTGTAATTCAAATGCAATGGAATTAAAAATACAACCTAAGTTATTTATTTTTATAACAGATTTTTTTAGGTTTTTAACGCAAAATAATATAAAACGCACTAAAAGGTGCGTTTCTTAATTAATATCATTGTTAAATTAGATATTTCAAAAAGCATATCAACGTTGACTTAAACTCGACTCAGCAAGCGACTACAATCGAAAACATGATTATATTCTTTAATGACAAAGCTTGAATGCAGTGCCACGACATGCTCAATTTTCCCAATTCTTTTGAGTAAAATTTCACTATAATTTTCCATATCTTTCGCCACAACTTCCACTAAGAAATCAGCCGTTTGCCCTGTCACTAAAAATGCATTGATCACTTCTGGAATGTTTTCTAGTTCCTCCAAAAATTTAGCAAAAGTATCTGTATCATGTTTACTCAAGGAAACTTGTAAAATGATATGTAGTTTAAAACCTAATTTTTCATAGTTGATATCACGTTTTAAATGTGTCATCAGCTTTGTTTCAATCAAGTTTTTAATACGACGATGCACTGAACTGACTGAGAGATTAATACGTTCAGACAATTCATTAAGGTTGATGTCTTCATGAGTCAGAATCTCAAGAATCTGTTTATCATAACGATCAAGTTCCATCACCTACTCCCGTGCAAAGATAAATCATTGAAAATATTTACTTCAATTTAACATTAAAAATTATTTATTTCCCACAATAAAATTATTTATTATTTTTAATTCCCTACTTTTAGAAAAATTAAGAAAAATAATATATAAAAACTTAAACGCCACGCCAATCGACCATTGCATTGCGTTCTGTAGCATAAATACGTTGCACATACTGACCTAGTGGTAAATTCAGTAGTTGTTTTTTATAATCGGCAAACGCATCAGATTGATCTTCATAGTGCTCATTTTCCCACGGCGTGCCTACGAGCTCAAGTAATGGTGCAAGCATTGAACAGACTGCAATATCGGCAAGTCCTAAGCGGCTTCCAACCATATAACGACAACCATTTTCAATGAGCCTTACATTTAAATCATCAATGATTTTATCAAGTGCTTCTTTCGATTCTGCAACCGTCACTTCATCAAGTTGATAATTTTTTGCCACTAGACTTTTCAACAAAGGTTTGGAAAATTTTTCAAAACGGCGCAAATACCCTTTTTCACCAATCATAATTTCAATCGGTTCATCACTAATTGCCAGAGTCACTGCTAACCCCCAACGACGGACATGTGTACCCAAGTCATTACAAATAAGATCAATCTCTAAAATTTTGTCTCTTAAGTTAGTGTCTGTACTCAGTAAGCGATGTTCAGGATAGGTATCATCTAAATACAATGCTATTTGTGTCGAATTTGCAATCCAACGCTCGCCATCTTTTAAAATGGGTAAATTATTTTGCCCTGTTTTGAGTTGAGCAAATGCACGATGTACGCCAGGCATCATATTTTGGGCAATAAAGTCCAACTCCTTATGATCTAGCAACCAACGCGCTTTTTCACAAAAGTGTGATAAAGGAAATTGGTATAAAGTTCTCATAAATACTCCACATTTATTTTTCTATTTCGGCTTTATAAAAACCTACGATTTCAGTTGGATACTTTAGTGAGTGTATTTAAGAATTACAATGTGCTTTTTATCCAAATATTTAATAAATCTCATCAATCAAATTAGCTTAATTTATACATTTTTATGTCTAAAATATCTGAAATGTAGATAAGTCTATCTGAATTGGTTTTTCCACCCCCAAAGCACAGCCCATAAACTAATCTTAATCAATCACTTAGCATATTCATTAAAATGAAAAATATAGCAAAATTTGTTTTTAAATTATATTTATATAAGTTATTCACAATCCATTGCTTAATCTTTCCACTTTTCAAGGTTAGCTTTTAAACATCAAATATAGGTGTTTTTATGTCTCAGTTAATCTTTGAAAATATTCATATTATTGAAAATGATCTCGATGCAATTCAAGCAGCTTATCAAGTCGCAGATTTTGCATTGGAAGGACGTAATGAGCGTGATCAGCAACGACTGCTACCGTTTGCTGAAGTCGATGCCTTTAGTGAAAAGGGATTAGGCGGTATACGTATTCCTAAAAAATTTGGTGGTGCATTTGTTTCAAATAAAACTCTCGCACAAGTTTTCCGCATCATCAATAAAGCAGATTCCAGCCTCGGACAGATTCCTCAAAATCAAATTGCTTTACTTAACATGATTGACATTATGGGTACAGATGAACAGAAACACTTTGTTTTTAATGAAATTTTAAAAGGTAAACGTTTAGCCAACGGTGGCCCTGAACGCCATACTAAAGATACAAAAACGCTCAACACAACATTAATTGAAAAAGATGGTGGTTTATTTATCAATGGAGAAAAATTTTACTCAACAGGTAGCTCTTTCGCACATTGGCTCGCAATTAAAGCCATTCACCCTGATGGTCATGTTGTTCTTACAATTATTGATCGACAAGCTGACGGTGTAGAGGTCATCGATAACTGGAATGGTTTTGGTCAACGAACAACGTCTAGTGGTACAGTCAAACTCACACAAGTAAAAGTCAACCCTCTTCTTATTTTTGATGAGCGTAAACTTTCCAATCAAACGAATTATCGTGGTGCATTCTCACAGCTCATTCAAGTTGCAATTGATGTAGGAATTGCGGAAGCTGCTCTTGAAGATACACTTTCAGCAGTCAAAAAAGCTCGCCCAATTGTCGATGCACAAGTCGAAAAAGCCAGTTTTGAGCATTACACATTACAAGAAGTTGGCAAGTCAGTTGTCTTATTAGATGCTGCAATATTATTGCTTGATGAAGCAGCTGAATATTTAGATGAACTTGATGCTCTAGATATTGTTTCCAATGAACAAGCAGCGAAAGCCTCTATTTTAGTCGCTGAAGCCAAAGTCTATGCCAATGATGCAGCCTTACACATCTCAGAAAAATTATTTGAACTTGGTGGTAGTCGTTCAAGTCTCAGTATCCATAATTTAGATCAACATTGGCGTAATGCCCGTGTTCATACCTTACATGATCCTGTCC
Organism: Acinetobacter sp. TY1; assembly: GCF_048551395.1. NCBI lineage: Bacteria > Pseudomonadati > Pseudomonadota > Gammaproteobacteria > Moraxellales > Moraxellaceae > Acinetobacter > Acinetobacter sp. TY1. Next base: position 75,765 of record NZ_JBLYZK010000007.1, on the reverse strand, counting down.
GTTGGAAATTACATGCCTTGGGTGATTATTACCTCAATCATACACTGCCTGCTCGACATGCTTGGATTTAAGGAGAAGCCACATGACCTCATTTCAAAATATTGTTTCATTTCAACCCAAGCTAGTTTCACATGCACATATCATTCAATCTGATGTGGAAGCTTTAGAAATTGCACAGCATTTGGCAGAACAATTTAAAACCCATGCTGTACAACGTGATGCTGAACGAATTTTACCTTTTGATGAAATTGAAGCCTATAGTCAATCTGGACTATGGGCAATTACAGTACCTACAGAGTTTGGTGGAGCAGATGTTTCAAGTTATACCCTCGCGCAAATCATTGCACTCATGAGCGGTGTAGATGGTTCGATTGGACAAATTCCACAAAATCATTTTTATGCCCTTGAGGTTTTGCGTAATACAGGTACGTTCGAACAAAAAAAGAAACTGTATGCCGAAGTTTTACAAGGTGCACGTTTTGGTAATGCCTTAGCTGAATTTAAAACTAAAAATTCAGCCCAAAAACAAACCTCAATTAAACAAATGGCACAAGACTTCGAAATCAATGGTGAAAAATTTTATTGCACAGGAAGCTTATTTGCACAGCGGATTCCAACCTTGGTAAAAGATGAAAATCAACGTGAATTCTTGGCGTTTGTCCCCCGTAACAGTCAAGGACTTGAGCTGATTGATGATTGGTCGGGATTTGGACAAAGAACTACTGGTAGTGGCACTGTAAAATTCAATCAAGTGCCAGTACTTGCTGAAGACATCATTCCGTTTGATAACGCATTTACTAAACCTACACTCGTTGGACCAATTGCGCAAATTATGCATGCAGCCATTGAAACAGGTATTGCACGTGCGGCATTTGAAGAAACGCTTGTACGTGTTCGCCAAGCTCGTCCATGGATCGATTCAGGTGTGGCAACTGCAATAGAAGACCCATTAACACGATATGAATTGGGTCGCATTATTGCCGATGTTCGTGCAAGTGAGGTTTTACTCAAACAAGCAGCTCGTTCAATTGATGCTGCCCGTCCACATCCAACGATTGAAAATATTGCCAAAGCCTCTTTAGATGTCGCCAAAGCACGTGCACATAGCACTGAAACAGCATTAAAAACATCATCTAAACTGATTGAGCTCGCAGGTAGTCGTGGTAGTCAACGTGAGGATGGGCTTGACCGTTTTTGGCGTAATGCCCGTGTTCATACACTACATGATGCCTCACGCTGGAAATATTACTTTATTGCCAATCATGTGTTAAACGGCATTTCTCCCCCACGCAGAGGGACATTGTAATGACAAATATTACTAACAGATCTAAATCTAAAAAAATCTTGTTAAATGCATTTGATATGAATTCTGTCGGTCACATAAATCATGGACTTTGGACACATCCTCGTGATCAATCAAATCGTTTTAATGAGTTAAGTTATTGGACTGAACTAGCAGAAACCTTAGAAAAGGGTTTATTTGATGGCCTATTTATTGCTGATATCACAGGCGTTTATGATGTTTATCAACATAATATTGATTTAACCTTAAAAGAATCGATTCAATTGCCAAGTCATGACCCAAGTACACTTGTTTCAGCGATGGCAGCAGTCACTCAGCATCTTGGTTTTGGCATTACAGTCAATTTAAGCTATGAATCTCCTTACCAATTTGCACGGCGTTTTGCCAGTCTTGATCATCTCACTCAAGGTCGTATTGGGTGGAATATCGTTACAGGATATCTCGATAGTGCTGAACGGCTGATTGGACATAAAGGTCTGAAAGATCATGATTTACGCTATGAACAAGCCGAAGAATTTTTAGAACTTTGCTACAAATTTTGGGAAGGTTCTTGGGAAAATGATGCAATTCAAAAGGATAAGATCAATCGCATTTTTACAGACCCAAATAAAGTTCATGAGATTCAACATCAAGGTAAGTTTTATCAAAGTCAGGGCGTTTTTCAAGTTTCACCATCAAAACAAAGAACACCTGTTCTTTATCAGGCAGGCGCATCAGCTAAAGGTTTATCTTTTGCAACGCAACACGCTGAAGCTATGTTTATTGGTGCAGATAGTCCTGAAAAACTAAAAATACAAGTGGACAAAATTCGGGCGCAAACCCAACAGCAAGGTCGAAATCCTGACGAAATTAAGCTCTTTGTCGGGATTACTGTAGTAACGGCTGAAACTGATGAATTGGCGCAGAAAAAGCTCACTGAGTACATTCACTATGCAAGTCCTGAAGCTGGTCTTGCCCATTTTTCAAGCTCTGTCGGTATTGATCTTTCTCAGTTTGCAGCAAATGAAGCGATTCCCTACAAACCAACCAATAGTATTGCCTCAGTAAACAAAAAATTTAAAGAACAAAAAACCACCATTAATGATTTAAAAGCCCAACATATTTTGGGCGGTCGTTATCCCCTCATTGTCGGTAGCGGTGCAACTGTCGCTGAAAAATTGATTCAGTTTTTGGATGAAACGGGTATCGATGGTTTCAATCTTACGCGAACCGTTGCACCTGAATCGCATCAAGATTTTATTCGCTTGGTCATTCCTGAATTACAGCAACGCGGACGTTATAAAACAGCGTATGAAGATGGAAGTTTGCGTCACAAGCTGTTTCAGCAAGGTGATCATTTATCAGAAACACACCCAGTTCAGCAGTTCCGATGTAAAAGCACGTCAAAGAATAAAGATTCTGTGCAACATCATCTAAGCACGCAACAAAAGCATACTGCGTAAAGTAATCCACATTTTTAAAACATTTTCGATGATGACGATGACATTAATGGTAATCACATTATCGACTTAAAATTATAGAGGTAAATCATGGGACAAGCTTCAAAATCTAAACTTTCGCTCATTGGCGTAGTCATTGCCACATTAGTCATAGGGCTTTTGGTATGGACTTATAATAAAAAAACGACATCAAATGAACTCGTGATTGGTATCAGTCCATCTTTTGCTAAACCGTTACAAGTGGCTGCAGATGAAGCCAAAAATCAAGGTATTAATGTCAAATTGGTGGAATTTTCCGATTGGAACACACCCAATATTACCCTCAATCACGGTGATATTGATGCCAATTTCTTTCAACATCAACCCTTTCTTGATAATGCAAAAAAAGAAACAGATTTTAAAATCAAAGGCTTTGCAGTCGGTGCAGCAACGCATGTTGGTTTATATTCCAAAAAATATAATAGCTTTGATGCTCTACCTCAAAATGCCACAGTGGTCATTCCCAATGATCCTGTCAATCAGGGACGTGCATTACAGTTATTACAACAAGCCAAACTGATTACGCTTAAACAACCTGATAATTTTTTAGCAAGTTTGAATGATATTGCAACAAATCCCAAAAACTTGAAATTTACAGAAGTTGAAGGTCCTCAAACAGCACGTGCTATTGATGATGTCGATCTTGCATTTGGTTATCCACATTATTTACGCATGGCGAAAACCGCTGATCCTGAAAAAGCCTTACTTTTTGATTCCAATACAGATAAACGCTTTGCCATTTTATTTGCAGTGCGTGATGACTATGTTGACAAAGACGATAAGCTCAAAAAATTCGTTGAGATTTATCAAAACTCACCAAAAGTAAAACAGGCATTAGATGCAGATTTTGGTCCTACACTTTGGTTCCCTGGTTGGAAGTAACTTCCCAGAATATCATCCATAGCATAAGGAAAGAATTATGGTTAGTTTTGGTTCACAGGTCGACTTCACAGTCCCACACATTAAAATTCGAAATTTAGATAAATATTATGATATTCAAAACACCCAAATACATGCACTTAAAAATATCAACTTAGATATTCCGCAGGGTAAAATTTTCGGTATTATTGGTAAAAGTGGTGCGGGAAAATCATCTTTAATACGTACATTAAATGGACTTGAATCAATCAGTAAAGGGCAAATTTTAATCCACCAGCAAGATTTAGCTCAATTAGAACACGCCGAACTCATTCAACTTCGACAAAAAATAGGCATGATTTTTCAACATTTCAATCTTATGTCTGCAAAAACAGTATATGAAAATGTTGCATTGCCATTAAAAATTGCAGGTTATTCAAAATCTGAAATTGAGCCTCGTGTAAAAGAAGTGCTTAATCTTGTTGGGCTGAGTGAAAAAATAGAAAATTATCCTTCACAACTCTCTGGTGGACAAAAACAACGTGTGGGTATTGCGCGCGCACTCGTTCATCATCCTGAAATTTTACTTTGTGATGAAGCGACATCGGCACTTGATCCTGAAAGTACTGCCGTCGTGCTCTCACTTTTAAAAGAAATCAATCAGAAATTAGGTATTACCATTGTTTTAATTACCCATGAAATGCAAGTCATTCGAGAGATTTGTGATCAGGTAGTTGTAATTGAACAAGGTGAAATTGTAGAAGCTGGACAAGTGTGGTCGGTATTTTCTGAACCACAACAAGCCATTACCCAAGAATTACTGAGCTTTGAACAATTAGATCTTCCTGTGGTATTACACAAAGATATTACACCAGAGCGTACTCAGACCATTTTAAAACTAAGTTATTCCACAACACTTTTAGAGTGTCCTGATTTTAAAATTATTTTTGAACAATTTAATGTGCCTGTACATTTATATCAAAGTCATATCGATACCATTCAAGGACATTTTATTGGTTCGCTCATCATTGCAGTATCAAATACAACACTCAATCTCTTTGCATTAAAAAAAGTATTAGCTCCAGCAATAACAGATTTAGAGGTACTCGGTTATGTCTAATCAACTCATTGATTTATTAATTAGCGGTACAACTGATACCGTCTTAATGGTGGGTATATCGGCATTTTTTGCATTTTTAATGGGCTTGCCTTTGGCAGTCATTTTGGTCAATACAAGCCAACACGGCATTTACCCATCAAAAGGGATAAATAAAGTTTTAGGCAGTGTGGTCAATATTACACGTTCTGTTCCCTTTTTAATTTTAATGGTTGCCTTAATTCCATTCACGCGATGGATTGTTGGTACAAGTTATGGCGTATGGGCTGCTGTCGTTCCACTAACGCTCGCAGCAACTCCCTTTTTTGCACGAATTGCCGAAGTAAGTTTAAGAGAAGTTGATCGTGGTCTAATTGAAGCTGCTCAAGCAATGGGTTGTAATCGTAAGCAAATTATATGGCATGTATTATTGCCTGAAGCTTTACCTGGTATTGTGGCTGGCTTTACTGTCACAATCGTCACTATGATTAACTCTTCTGCTATTGCAGGTGCAATTGGTGCAGGTGGTTTAGGTGACATTGCCTACAGGTATGGCTATCAACGCTTTGATATGCAGATCATGCTTGCCGTTATTGTCGTATTGGTAATTCTAGTCATTTGTGTTCAAGCGATTGGTGATACCTTATCTCACCAATTAGATAAACGTAAAATTTAAACATAAAATATTGATCTTTAAATGGTCTTGTCTTTGATTTTTTCGAATCAACAAGACCTCTTTTTATTCATCCAATGCTTTACTTAACTATTAAAAAAAGATCAAACAAAGTCACTTGTATTTCTTTCATTATTCACACTATATTAAAGTATTGATTAGTCATTTAAATCTCTCCTATGAGCTACAAACATAATAACCTCTTGGCAATGCGCCAAAATTGGTGGAATGATCAACACTCCAACATTGTTCATATTGAAAAACAATTTCTTCAACATGTACTAACCGAGCAAGGCATCTATAGTCCTGCAACGCTTGAAGATGCTCACTATCTGTTTTTTAGCCTGCCAAGTATTATCATTGTCAAAGGCTATGCTTCAGGATTTCAACATCCTGCTGTGACAGAACTGATGACGCAATATATTCAGCTAAATAAAACTCAGTTAATGAAGCGTGAAACAATTAAAATTCAATATCATATGTAATTTTTTTTGTAATTACCTATTGGCTAAAATCCTGACTAAAATGAACTATTTTTTATAATTTGTAGCATTGTCATATTCAAAAAATGCCGTATGATGAGGCGGATTGTAAAGCATCATGTCTATCTCATTAAACTAGTTTAATACATTCAGAACAGGTAAGATTCACTATAATTTACCTGTGTGCATCTCTCAAAGGATTTCATCTTCATGTCAGATCAGAACGATAAGCTTAAAGAGTTAAAGACCTCCTCTATGGATCGTCGCTTATCTATTGCCAAAGCATCATTACTCGCGGGAAGCCGTTGGGCTGCTTCTAGTGCAGGTTCTATTTTTTCAAGTGAAGAAGAAAAAGAGAGAAAGCGTAAAAAAGTTATGAAGGAACAAGCCGAATATTTGGTATCAGAAATCGGTAAACTCAAAGGCTCGATCGTGAAAATCGGGCAAATGATGGCACTATATGGCGAACATTTTTTACCTGAAGAAATCACTCAAGCACTCAATACACTGAATAATCAAACGATTGCATTAGCATGGCCTGCTATTCATGAACAATTGAAAGCTCAATTAGGTTCAAAATTAAACGATTTGACTATCGATCACGAACCGATTGGTACAGCATCACTCGCACAAGTACACCGCGCAACACGTAATTCTGATGGTTTAGAAATTGTCCTTAAAGTTCAATATCCGGGTGTGGCAGATGCCATTGACTCAGATATGAGCTTATTTAAAAACATGCTGAAACTGACACGCATGGTGCCACAAACACGTGAATTTGATCAATGGTTCGATGAAGTCCGTGAAATGATGCATCGTGAAGTCAACTATCAGGTCGAAGCAGCAACCACGCAACGCTTTGCTGATCGCCTTAAAGATGATGCGCGTTACGTCGTGCCACACATCATTGATAAATATTGCACTAATCAAATTTTGTGTATGACCTTTGAACGTGGCGTACCCATTAATAGTCCCGTTATGCTCTCTTTACCTCAAGAACGCCGTAACTTATTGGGTGAAGCCTCACTTGAAATTGCCGTTCGTGAACTGTTTGAATGGGGTGAAATGCAAACCGATCCAAACTTTGGTAACTATTTGGTTCGTTTAGGTAATGGTGCAGATATTCAAGATAAAATTATTTTGCTTGATTTTGGTGCCATTCGTCAGTTTGATACACAATTACTTTCTGTTGCGCGCAACCTGATTAAAGCGGGCTATCATCATAATGCTGAAGATATGGTCAGTTCAATGTCAGGTTATGAATTCTTTGACAATATGCCTCAAAGCATAAAACCTGATATGGCAAAAGTATTTTTACTTGCTACTGAAGCTTTTAGTACACCATTGAATAATCCTGATTTACCTACAGGTGTAATGGATGAACATCACCGTTATGATTGGAAAAAAAGCCAACTACATAGCCGTGTGATGCAACGTGCATCTAAATCAATGACATCACGTTATTTCAGCATTCCACCGAAAGAATTTATGTTTATTAGTCGTAAATTTATTGGTGCATATACTTTTATGACCGTCATTGAAGCCAAGACCAATGTCCGTAAAATGGTTACACCATTTGTCCAAGCTAAAAAATAAAATTCATTCATATTGTTTAGACCGAAATGACAATCTTTATTTTTTGTCATTTTGGTCAATTTAACTTAATTTAGCACTTTACAAGTAAATAAATAAATAATAAAAATTAGATATTTAAATCAATAAAACACACACCTACTACCATTTATCTTAGGTCAACTCCCATGTCAAATGCGACATAGTTTTTTATATTTTTGCGTGGCACGATACTGAACATACCAATACAAGAACAGGCACTACGGAATGACCAACATGGTAAATAAAGCTCAGGGGTTGGGCTTAAATATATTGACTAAAATTGCAGGTAGCGATCTACTTGATCAACTTAAATTGCGTAAATTTGTCGAAAAATCACTGTATCAAGGCTCAAAAGCAGGTTTTAAAACACTATCAGCAACACAAAAAGCATTTAAATCGGATGCTAAAGTCACAAAACAGCGCCTTCCTAATCAACAAAAAGGTTTATTTGATCTCAGTCTGACAGAAGAACAGCAAATGACTGTGGATGCCATGCAACAGTTTGCATCTGAAGTTTTATATCCTTTAGCACACAATGCCGATCACAATGAGTCATTCCCACAAGAACTATGGCAACATAGTATTGATTTAGGACTGAACTTTTATGCTCTGCCTGAAGCACTTGGTGGTGTTGCAACTGAAAAAAACATTCTTAGCAATATTCTAATCGCTGAAACCTTAGCCACAGGTGATTTCACATTAACAGCAGGTTTACTTTCAACTTTTAGTGCAATTAACGCCATTACCCAATGGGGTTCTGTACAAGTGCAGTCGACTTATCTGCCTGCTTTTGCTAATGACCCAGAACTTAAAGCAAGTTTTGCCATTCAAGAGGCGACACCTGCATTTAATCCCTACAAACTTCAAACTAGAGCGACTGCAAGCAACGGTGCTTATACCATTACAGGTGAAAAAACTTTAGTCATTTTAGGTGAAACAGCCGATCTTTTTATTGTCAGTGCTGAATTAAATGATCAAGCTGATGTCTTTATTGTTCAACGCCATGACAGCATTACTGTACGTAAATCTTCAGCAATGGGTTTAAAAGCAGCGGAAACCGTCACTTTAAAATTTGACAATACTCCTGCTGTACGTTTGGGTGATGATGATTTTAATTACACTGCTTTTTTAGATTTAGGTAATTTAATGTGGTGTGCACTTGCAATTGGCACCTGTGAAACCGTGAAAAACTATTGCGTCAAATATGCCAATGAACGTACAGCCTTTGGCGAGCCTATTTCTCATCGTCAAAGTGTGGCATTTATGATTGCCGATATGGCAATTGAAATTGATGCGATGCGTATGCTCGTTCTCAATGCAGCAAGCCTTGCTGAAGCAGGTCAACCTTTCCACCGTGAAGCGTATCTAGCACGCTTACTGTGCGCTGAAAAATCAATGAAAATTGGTACAGATGGTGTACAACTTCTAGGCGGTCATGGTTTTACCAAAGAACACCCTGTCGAGCGTTGGTATCGCGACTTACGTGCAACAGCGATTATAAAATCAGCATTACATGCTTAATCCATAAGAACAATAGAAATACGAAAGGAATAATCACATGAATTTACAGAATCCTAAAAAATTTCAAATGCTTTTGGATCAAGCACACGAAACAGCACTGAATGTTTTACGTCCAATTTCACGAAAATATGATAAAGCTGAGCATGCCTACCCCAAAGAACTCGATATGCTCGCTTCACTACTTGATGGTATGAATGATGGTGGTGATGGCATGAATGCTGGCGCAGCAGTCAATAAACGTGGTGATACCGATTCAAGTAATAAAAATGGCGTGAATATGTCAACTGCACTTGGTGTCATTGAAATGTGTTATGGCGATACAGGCTTACTTCTTTCAATGCCACGTCAAGGTTTAGGGAATTCTGCTATTGCAGCCGTTGCTAATGATGAACAACTTGAACGCTTTAAAGGTACTTGGGCGGCAATGGCAATTACTGAGCCAGGTTGTGGTTCTGACTCTGCTGCAATTCGTACCACAGCCACCAAAGATGGCGATGATTATATTTTAAATGGTGAAAAAATATTTGTGACTTCAGGTGAACGTGCCGATTCAGTCGTGGTTTGGGCAACACTCGATAAAAAGCTTGGACGTGCCGCAATCAAATCCTTTGTTGTTAAAAAAGGTACACCGGGTATGAAGGTTGAACGCCTAGAGCACAAGCTTGGCATTAAAGCATCAGATACTGCCGTAATTAGTTTCATTGATTGCCGTGTTGCAGGTGAAAATTTACTCGGCAATGCTGAAATTGATGTAGCAAAAGGCTTTGCAGGGGTTATGGAAACCTTTGACAATACTCGCCCTTTAGTTGCAGCAATGGCTGTCGGTTGTGCAAAAGCATCTCTTGAACGCATTAAGGAAATTTTTAAAGACCAAATTGATGCCAATTACGCAACGCCATATTTACAGTCAAGCAATATCGCCGCACAAATTTACCATATGGAAGCAGAATGGGAAGCATCTCGCCTACTCACTATGCGCGCAACGTGGATGGCAGACAATCGCAAACCAAACTCAAAAGAAGCTTCCATTGCCAAAGCCAAAGCAGGTCGAATCTGTAATGAAATCACACTGAAATGTGTAGAACTTGCAGCGAGTGTAGGCTACAACGAAGATGAATTATTGGAAAAATGGGCACGTGACTCGAAAATTCTTGATATTTTTGAAGGCACTCAGCAGATTCAGCAATTGATAATTGCCCGCCGTGAGCTAGGTAAATCATCAAGTGAACTGAAATAATATAAATTATTGAATGAATTAAAGCGCTAGATTTCACCTTAATCGATGGATTTTTGTTATAAAAGTCCATCTTTTTTTATTTTCATATTTCACATGTATACATTACGCCCTATTCAAGCAACCGATAATGTCGCATTAGCCCAGATTATTCGTCAAGTATCAGCCGAATTTGGACTTGCTGCTGAATCAGGCTTTGCTGTTGCTGACCCAATCCTTGATGATCTGTATGCCGTTTATACTCAGTCCAACGCTATGTATTGGGTTGTTGAAAATCAACACGGCGAAATTTTGGGTGGTGGTGGTCTATCACCGCTCATGGGTGCGGCTGATATTTTAGAAATTCAGAAGATGTATTTTCTTTCCGAAGTCCGTGGTTTAGGTTTTGCTAAGAGAATTTTACAATTGGGCTTCGATTTCGCCCAACAACACGGCTTCAATGCATGCTATTTGGAAACGACAAAAGACTTATGGCAAGCTGTAAAACTTTATGAAAAATTAGGCTTCAAACACCTATCTCAGCCCATGGGTCACACTGGTCATAGCCATGCTTGTGAAATTTGGATGAAAAAAGAACTTAATCACTAATTTTCAAATATATTGATATTACTACATTATATTTACCCTTTTCAGCTACTTAAAAAACATCAAAGAAAGTAAGCTGAAAAGGAATGTGTAACACAATAAAATAATGATCAGCATCACATGATAAAAATTAAAAAATTATCTTTGTCGAATATATGAATATATTAGCCAAACTATTACAAACCAAGCGACTGACTGAAATTATTGACATTGGTACCAATCCGATTGATGGTGATCCACTTAAAAATTGATATTCAAGGTGCTGAACTTTTGATTTTTAAATCAGGACTTAAAAAAGTAGTGGTCATTCAAACTAAAATATCCTTTATGACCTTATATAAAGATCAGCTAGCGTGGGGTGAAATTGAGTTACGAGTGCAAGGTTTTGTTCCGCATTGTTTTACTGCCGTTAAACAATGACCTATTTCACCCTTTAGCTATCTCGATCAACCCAATCGTCCCGTAAATCAATTGCTCGAAGCCGATTTAGTCTATGTTCGAGATTTTACCCACCCCGAACTGATGGATGATGAGCAACTCAAACATCTCGCCCTTATTGCTCATCATTGTTATCAATCTTTGACCTAACTTTATGTTGCTTCATGATTCTCGAACAACAAGGTACGGTGGCTGAACATCCTCAATAAAATTATATTAATTTTCCCAATCAGAAAATCTAATCATAGAAAATGCACCTAAAAATCTGATAAAAACACATCAACAATAAAGGGAAACTGATAATGAATCAGCTTCCCTTTTAGCTAAAATTCCTCTATTTCAAATCAATTTTTATTTAAAAGGCGATCAATCACACCAAATTTTTTAAATAATGCTGCACGGCGTTTTGGATAGATATTGGCTTGATTTAAATCACCTTTATAATGATCAAATACACGTTTATCCATCATTTTGAACCACACTGATGGAATCAATGCAGGCAACAACATACTCGCATAACCACTTGGCAGTTCAGGTGCTTCATCAAAATGACGCAGTGCTTGGAATGGACGAGTGGGATAAGCATGATGATCGGAATGACGTTGTAATTGATACAAAAATAGATTGGTCACAATATTGTTATTGTTCCAACTATGCTCAGGCATAGTACGTTCATATTTACCATTTTCATTTTTCTGACGTAACAAACCATAATGTTCAATATAATTAATGACTTCAAACAAACCAATACTATAAATTGCTTGTGTGAGTTGATAAGGTAAAATTTTACCTCCAAAAGCTTTCAGCATAGCGCCGTGAAATCCTGCAGCCATGCCCCAACCCTGCAACAATTCATTGTCTTTTGACCAAAAAGATAAGCCTTTACGTTTTAAACGTTGTTTTTCAATTTCAATTGCTGACTTAAAAGAACCAATTACCGTACGAGGGAAAAATTCATAAAATGTTTCTCCCATTTTAGACGATGCAGGATCTTCTGGCGTTGCTGCACGTTTATGATGTCCGTAAGGATGCTCAATGCGGAAATGGTTATATCCCGAAGGCACCAAAGCCAAATGTGACAATAGATGATCAATACGCTCAGATTTATGACTCAGCTCATGTGCGGTATTAATTGCGATACCATTGATTGCTCCCATCGAAACACCCAATAATATTTTATCAAGTAAAGAGGTACTCTCACGACTCGCTAACCAACAAGCATAGACATTGGCAACATATTGCAAAGGAATAAAGGTTTTCACCAAACGTGCATAATAAGGATCTTGCTCTAACAGCTTAATATCTTCATTCGATGGATTATTATTGTCTTTGCCTACTAGCGTATCAATTGCAGGTATAATGATATGTAAAACAATTGGTCCACCCAAAGCAAAAACTTTTTTCAATGGTCTTGGTGCAAATTGGTATCCTGCTAAAATTCCAATCCCTATGACAGGTAAAGATGGACTAATTGCCCATAAATAACGTTTTTTATCTAACGCAAATCCTGACTTAACCACGATTTCACTGACTTGCTGCTCAGGTATTTTCACGGGTGCGTTCATATGTGCTTCTTTCCTTGATTTTTTCTTATCTCTATATTTAACGATAACGTATAATCAAAACAGTTCTAAGCGTCCATAAAAGCTATGTAGAAGTCCTTGTCACTTTCTGCATGGCAAATGACCTTATCGAACATGTAAAATGATAAAAATATGTTTAACTACATATAGAAGATGTAATTTTAAATAGTAAGCTTGACCAAAATGATACGAAACCCATGGATGCACTAAGTAAAATTTTTGAGGATATTCATTTAAATCATTCTGAATATCTATATTTGCAAGCCACAGGACATTGGGCATTTCATAGTCCTGCACAGCCTGTACTCATGGCGCACATTGTGTTGTTTGGTGAAGCTCATCTACAATTTAACAATGGTACGCATTTCAGCCTAAATACTGGGGATATGTTTCTCATTCCCGCAGGTTTAGCACATCAAGTTCGTCACCAAAAAGACAGTTTTTTGGTTGAAACTCTCAATATTGCTCCATTATTTGATGGCTTAAAGCAAGAAGCCATTGAATTTGGTGAAGGCCCATCAAACAACAAAACGCTTATTTTATCTGTGCGTTGTCAGCTCAATGCCATTATGGCAAAACCGCTCGTCAATGCTTTACCCCCCTTTATTCATATTCAAAATGCACTCAGTGATCAAGCTCCTGAATGGCTACGTATTGGTTTATATTTTGTCGCATCTGATACACAACGCACACTTGCAGGTAAAAATAAAATCATGGATCATCTGCTGAGTATTATGATGATTGAATGCGTTCGTGATTATATTGGGCAACTCAACCATGAAAACAATTGGCTCAGTGCACTCGTTCATCCTGAACTTGCCAATGCACTCGCTGCCATTCATGGACAACCAGAACACTCATGGACTGTTGAGAGTTTGGCAGAACAATGCTGTATGTCACGTTCCAAATTTGCAGGGCTGTTTCATCAAATTGTGGGAGAAACACCACTTGCCTATTTACAACAACATCGCTTGCGCCTCGCAAGCCAGCACTTAATCAAAGGGCAACTTTCAATTCAACAAATTGCACATACAATTGGCTATTCTTCTGAAACAGCATTTAGCCAAGCCTTTAAAAAGCAGTTTGAATTAACTCCAAGCCAATATAGACAAAATGCACAAATATCCATGCGCTAAATAAGACCATTCTAAAATGTACTCACCCGAAACGTAAAAAAAGCGCCGAAGCGCTTTTTTTTGTGCATGTAAAATCAAAAATTATTTAATTTTGGCATGACTTTTTAAATATTGCGAATAATCATCAAGCATTTGCTGACCACGTAACTGTTGATACAATTTAGTCAACTCCTGTGCTTGCTGTGGTGCTAAAGCATCTACAGGTGGTTTGATGACATTTGCAACAGCAACCACAACCATTTCACCAGGTAAACTTGCAGTCGTCACAGACCACTGACCTGCTTTCGGTGCAGGAACACTAAATGCAGCACGTTCAACTTCACGTTTTAAACCTTGAGAGCGCATGAACTCACCAGCATGTTCAAAACTAAAATGATTCTTTGCAAGTACTTGCTCAGCAGGTTGAGTTTTAAACTCAGCTAACATCGTTGCAATTTTAGCTTTTGCGACTTCATATGCTTTTTGTTCAATCAACTTAGCTTTAACTTGCGTTGTTACTTGAGCAAGTGGTTGTACACCCGCTGGATGATAATTACGTACTTTCAACCAAACAGTATCACCATTAGTGAGCTGAATATTGCTTGATGCATTGCGATCACCATTTTTCACATCATCATTAAACAACTTCACTTTTACCGCAGGATCAGATAACACAGGATGCTGTGTACTTAATGCAACGGATTTAACAGATTCAATTTTTGCTGTTTTAATTTCTTGTGTCACAGGATCAAGCGCATCGCTGCTCACAATCATTTCATTTAAGCTATTTACAGTATCTGAATACGCATTCGCAGATTTAGCTTTTAAAACTTCTGCTGTCAATTCAGCTTTTTTCTGCTCAAATGTCGGTATCTCTGTTTTTGCCGAAGTAGACTCAATCAGATGATAACCATACTGTGTTTTTACAGGTTGAGATACTTGACCATTTTTTCCGCTATTTACAGCTTTATCAAACTCATCACCAAAAGCGCCTTCAACATAAGATTCAAGTAAACCACCCTTGCTTTTTGAAGATGGATCTTCTGAATATTGTGCAGCTGCTTGAGCAAAGGTCATACCACCTTGAATTTTAGCGTATACATCTGCTGCAATTTTTTGTGCTTCTTCTACGGTGCGCGTATCTGTACCAATTAAAATATGATGTACATCACGCTTGACATCTTTATTGGCTTTTTCAACAAAAGCTGCATATGCCTGCTCAAGCTCTGTACCCGATACTTCCGCATTTGGACCTGCAACCATAGCAGGTGTCAATACAACATAATCGACATCAACAGAAGCTGTTTGCTTAAACTTACTTTGATGTTTGTTATAGTAATCTGCTATTTCTTGATTACTGACTTTAACATTTTTCTTGTAATCGTCTAGTTTTACACTTGCAAGAAATAAATCACGTTTTTCAGTCTGTAAATTGGAAATCTGTTGCAAATCTAATTTGCTCACCAACGCACTATCAGTGATCATTCCCATCAACATTTTCAATGCATGATCTTGACGTAAATTATCAAGCAATCCTTGATTGGTCATGCCAATAGAACGCAAATAATTGCCATATAATGTATTTGAAAATTTACCATTTTCTTGAAAACTTGGTTGTTGGGCAATCATCTGCTCAAGCTGTGCATCACTCAAACTCATACCCAGTTTTTCAGCTTGCTGAACCAGTAAAGCACGAGAAACCAAACTATCCAAAGCACTCTCTTGAATAAACGCTTGATTCAATAAAGATTCGTCGCCATTAACCATAGAGAGGTATTGATCTTTAAAACTTTTTGTCTGTGCTTCCAGATCTTTTTTTGAAATTGCCTGACCATTTACAGTTTTGGCAACATCTGCATTATTTCCACCACTGAAATAACCCTCAATCCCAACCAGCGCCAACGGGGTCAAAAACAATATGAGCAAGACTTTGCCCAACCAACCCCTTATGACTTTACGAAACGATTCCATAAGTATTCCAATATTTTATTTCACAGGGATTCTAACTGATATTCAAATATGAATGAATGCGCAATGTATTAATATTTTGGATTATTCATAAAAAACGCGCCAAATGGCGCGTTTGTAGATTTCTGAGCAAATTATGCAACAGAATCTTTTAAGCCTTTACCCGCTTTAAAGCTTGGAACTTTACTTGCTTTAATTTGAAGCTCTTCGCCAGTTTTTGGATTACGACCAGTACGTGCAGCACGTTCTTTAACGCTAAAAGTACCAAAACCAACCAAAGTTACTGTGTCGCCATTTTTAAGCGCTTCACCGATCGAAGCAATAGTCGCATCCAATGCTTTCCCAGCATCAGACTTAGACAATCCCCCTTTCTCTGCAATCGCATCGATTAATTCTGATTTATTCATGAAGATTACGTCCTCTTATATCGTTTGTTTAAAATCTAAGGCTGTAGTTAAAAAGGCCATGCGGTCTTTATAGCAATGCTTTGGGGGATAAAGCAAGACTGCCTGAACGCATTTTATAAAAAAAATCATCAAAACCCCCATGAGATCGTATTTTGTTCGTTATTTTTCTATTTTTTGTAATTGCATTGTCAATTTTCTATTTTCTTCAACCAAATCGTCAACTTTAGTATGTAGTTGTAAAATCAATGATTCAAGATGCTGTAAATCTTTAGCTGTCACCAAACCAATACGATTCAACGAATGATTCACCCCTTGATCTAGTAATTTTTCGACCTTATCCTTAGTTTCTGTAACGGATTCTCGAGTTTTATCTGCGACCTTATTGACCGCATGATCTGTTGCATCTACGGTTCTAGATTCAAGCTCTTGTCCAACTTCGACTAATGAATCAAAAAGTTTATTACCCTCTTCTTCCGCACGTGAAAATGCACCTAAACCTGCAAGCCAAATTTGTTTGGTATATTTTCTAAAATCGAGTGCTGACTTCCTTGAAGCTTTGCTACGTTTGGGCTGATCTTGAATTTGGTCATCCTCTTGTTCTTGTTTTACCTGAGCAATGTTTTCCGCATTACTATCCTGCTCCGCCATTCGAAATTCCCCTTCATTTATTACGACTGTGATCAATCAGTCAACTATCTCATAAAATATACGCATCATAACAAATAAAATACTTGAACGTTTTGCAAAACTGTTCTACAAAGCAAAGTTATTGTTTCATTTATTGTGGGTCAACTCACATTAAATCACAATTTTTTAAATAATATGAGAGTGGATGCTCCAGATCTGTATAGGAAATTCGTATGAGTGAATCGCAACAGAAAAGCCGACAAAGCCGTTTGTTGCTCAATGTTGTCATGATTGTTTTAGAGACAATATATTCTTTCGTCCTCAAACACGATCGTGTTGTTCGCTTACAAGCAAAGAAATTTGTAGATCAGCAAACGACCATAAAAATAAATAGCTACATTCCCTACTTTGATTTTTATGTTCAATTTACAGACAAAGGGATTCTGTTTGACTTAAAAGAACCTGAACAAGCACCTGAGCTCTCCGTGAGTAGTACGTTATTGGACTTGGTTCAAATTCTTGCCTTTGCAAACAAGCGTAGTATGAAAAAATTACGCATAGAAGGTGATCAACTCTTAAAAGATGAGTTTAAAGACTTACTGGTTCATTTGACTGCACCAAAGCTATTATCTGATTGGAAAAAATGGCTCACCAATCCAGATGATGATCAACTTACAACTGCATCAAGCAAACGTATTGCACCTTTACTTGAAAAAATTGATACACAACGCTCTAAAATTAACACTTTACAAGTTGAAGTGAAGCAATATCAAAATCGCATAAAAAAATTACAGGCACGACAAAAAAGGATTAATTCAGCTTTTTGTGTAATAGGCATTCTATTTTTTATGTTAATTGTGTATAATTTATCGCAATTATTTTAATAAAAAATTTTCCTCGCCTATTTTCCCAACTTAGCAATAAATCCTGACAAATTTAGTAGGAATTATCTTCAAAATACTTGACTATTTTAGTCAGGATTCATAAAATTCATACATCTAGTCTAAACACGTGTATCGGATCATGCGCTTAACCACTCGCGGTCGCTACGCAGTGACTGCTCTTCTAGACCTAGCTTTGCAGCCAACTGAACAAACGATTACGCTTGCAGAAATTGCAGCACGCCAAACTATTTCTGTCGCTTATCTTGAGCAATTATTTGCAAAATTGAAGCGCCATGGCTTGGTATCTAGCGTTCGTGGAGCAAATGGTGGTTACCATCTTGCGCGTAATGCTGAAGAAATTACGATTTTAGCGATTATTGAAGCTGTCAATGAAACGGTTGATGCAACACGATGTGACCATAAAGGCAACTGCCAAAATGGTGCAATGTGCTTAACACATGACCTATGGCAAGAACTCTCCCACCACATTGCCGATTATTTAGCAAAAATCACACTTGCCGATCTTGTTGCACGTGACAACGTTCAAACTGTTGCACTACGCCAAACATCTTCGAGTCATCTTGATTCAGCCCTTTTATCGGTTACAGGTATTTGACATGAAACGTCCTATTTATCTTGATTATGCAGCAACCACGCCTGTAGACCCACAGGTTGCGGAAAAAATGATGGAATGCCTGACGTTTGACGGGACATTTGGTAACGCAGCGTCTCGCTCACATGCTTATGGTTGGCAGGCAGAAGAAAAAGTTGAATATGCACGTGAACAAGTTGCTAACTTAATTAAAGCTGATCCACGTGAAATCGTTTGGACTTCAGGGGCAACAGAGTCAGATAACTTAGCATTAAAAGGTATTGCTGAGTTTTATGGCTCGAAAGGCAAACATATTATTACGAGTAAAATTGAACACAAAGCCATTTTAGATACTTGCCGTGAGCTTGAAGAAGATGGTTTTGAAATCACTTATTTAGAACCAGAAGAACGCACAGGTCTAATTACCCCTGAAATGGTACAAGCGGCTTTACGCCCAGATACAATTCTTGTTTCACTGATGATGGTCAACAACGAAATTGGTACAATCACTGACGTTGCTGCAATTGGTGAATTAACTCGTGCCAACAAAACTTATTTCCACGTTGATGCCGCACAAGCTGCTGGTAAAGTTGAAATTGACCTAAGCACAATGAAAGTTGACTTGATGAGTTTCTCTGGTCACAAAGCATATGGCCCGAAAGGCATTGGTGCTTTATATGTACGTCGTCAACCACGTATCCGTATCAAAGCGCAAATGCACGGTGGCGGTCATGAACGTGGTATGCGTTCAGGTACACTTGCAACCCATCAAATCGTAGGTATGGGTGCTGCATTTGAATTAGCAGGCAAAACTTTAGTAGCTGAACAAACACGTTTACGCGCACTTCGTGACAAACTTTGGAATGGCTTACAAGACCTTGAACAAGTGTTCTTAAATGGCCACCCTGTTTATAACGTTGCTAACTACTTAAACGTAAGCTTCAACTTTGTTGAAGGTGAATCATTAATGATGGCACTCAAAGATGTTGCCGTATCAAGCGGTTCTGCATGTACTTCTGCAACACTTGAGCCTTCTTATGTTTTACGTGCATTAGGTCTTTCTGACGAATTGGCACACAGCTCAATCCGTTTCAGTTTTGGTCACTATACAACTGAAGAAGACATTGATCACGTAATTAAAATCAGTAAAGCTGCCGTTGAAAAACTTCGTGCACTATCTCCACTTTGGGATATGTATAAAGATGGTATTGACCTAAGCTCGGTTGAGTGGGCTGAACACTAATTCCCTCAATACACGCATTGCACTGAAACTCAGTGCAATGCCACCACATTAACCTTGTAGCAATACATATTATCAACGGCTGACCCCGAGTTCTGGAGAAGCATCATGGCTTATAGCGAAAAAGTAATTGATCATTACGAAAACCCTCGTAATGTTGGTGTGTTAGATAAAGATGCAGAAAATGTAGGTACAGGTATGGTCGGCGCACCTGCATGTGGCGACGTGATGCGCTTACAGATCCAAGTTAATGATAACGGCGTCATTGAAGAAGCTCGTTTCAAAACTTATGGTTGTGGCTCTGCAATTGCCTCTAGCTCTTTAGTTACTGAATGGCTTAAAGGTAAAACTCTTGATCAAGCACAATCAATCAAAAATATTGATATTGCAACTGAACTTGAACTTCCTCCTGTAAAAGTACACTGCTCTGTACTTGCAGAAGATGCAATTAAAGCTGCTGTTGAAGATTACCGTAGCAAAAAAACCAAAGCTTAATATCGATTGTTTTCACTCGATACAGATGATTATTTAACGGAGTTTTCATGATCCATTTAACTGAAAATGCTGCAACTCATATCAGCAATTACTTAAGCAATCGCGGTAAGGGTGAAGGTATTCGTCTTGGTGTGAAAACTTCGGGCTGTTCAGGCTTGGCATATGTATTAGAGTTTGTTGATGATATTGATACGCATGACCAAATGTTTGAACAATTTGGTGTTAAAGTTTTTATCGACCCGAAAAGCCTTGTCTATCTTGATGGCATGGAAATGGACTATGTTAAAAATGGTCTAAATGAAGGTTTCGAGTTCAACAATCCCAATAAAAAAGGCGAATGCGGCTGCGGTGAATCATTCACTGTATAATGCCCTTTGGTTTCTTTTTACATTAAAACAGTGTCCAACACTGTTTTAATTACATTCAATACCATGCTTTTAAACATATCATTGCGGACACCTCTCCCATGAGTCATTTTGAGTTATTTAATCTCCCAACTGAACTCGATATCGATCTTGCTCTACTGAAATCCAATTTCTTAGCATTACAACAGCAATATCATCCAGACAAAGCTGAAGACAAAGATCGTGCGCTCATCAAATCAAGCGAAATCAATCAAGCTTATAAAGTCTTGGCAAATGTCGATAGTCGTGCTGCGTATTTACTGTCTTTAAAAAAACAAGATCACCATCTCGATCAATCGATCAGTGATTTTGAATTTTTACAGTCAGCGTTAGAAATTCGTGAACAGCTTGATGAAGCATTCGATACCGCAGAACTTCAATCTTTAAAAAAAGAAGTTCAACAATGGATGGATGGTTTAGTCCGAGAGTTTAAACTTGACTATACACATGAAGAATGGGCAGATGCACGTGATACTGTACGTAAACTGCGCTTTTTCCAAAAAGTCATGAATGATATTGATAAAGCTGAAGATCAACTTCTTGATGATGAAGATTTTGATCTTGATGATGAATTTTAATACTGTTTATTTTTAGATTTATTTTTTGTTAAGGATGTAACACAATGGCACTCTTGCAAATTGCAGAACCCGGACAATCAAGTGCGCCACACGAACACCGCATTGCGATCGGTATCGATTTAGGCACCACACACTCTTTGGTTGCCACCGTACGTTCTGGTCAGGCAAAAGTTCTTCCTGACGCACAAAATCGCGTGTTACTTCCCTCTATTGTTCACTATTCCAAAAACTCAACGGAATATGGCGATGCAGCGAAACCCTTTCTGACCACTGATCCGAAAAACACAATAAGTTCAGTTAAACGTTTCATGGGTCGCTCAAAAGCAGATATTAAATTTCAACACTCTTACACCCTTGTCGGTGAAGATAATCAAATGCCTGCATTTGAAACTGCTCAGGGACGTAAAACACCTGTAGAAATTTCAGCTGAAATTTTAACGCAACTTAAAATTCGTGCAGAAGACAGTTTAAGTAACGAAATTAATGGTGCAGTGATTACGGTTCCTGCTTATTTTGACGAAGCACAACGTCAAGCAACCCGTGATGCTGCACAACTTGCAGGTCTCAATGTTTTACGCTTACTCAATGAACCGACTGCTGCTGCTGTAGCCTATGGCTTAGATCAAGACAGCAACTTAGAAACCGATCGTAACTATGTGATTTACGATTTAGGTGGCGGTACTTTTGACGTTTCAGTACTACGCTTCTCTCAAGGTGTATTTGAAGTTTTAGCGACGGGCGGACACACCGCACTCGGTGGTGATGACCTTGATCGCCTGATTGTCAAATGGGCAAAAAAACAACTCAATATTGAGACTTTAGATGATGCTGAATATGCACATTTCTTGGTGTCTGCACGTAAAGCCAAGGAAGCGTTAAGTGATGCACAAAGTGTTGATCTTAAAGTTCTTGATCACCACATTGCTTTAGATCGTGCAACATTTGAAGCGATTATCAAAGTTGCCTTAGACAAAACAATTAGTGTTTGCAAACGTGTATTACGTGATGCCAAATTACAACTTGATGATATTCAAAATGTTGTTTTAGTCGGTGGTTCAACACGTTCTTATGCCGTACAGCATGCTGTACGTGATGTATTTAACCAAGAACCACTCTGCACTATCAACCCCGATGAAGTCGTTGCAATTGGTGCTGCAATTACAGCAAATCAATTGATTGGTAACAGTCTTGATGGCTCATTACTGCTTGATGTTACACCACTCTCCCTCGGTCTTGAAACCATGGGCGGATTGGTTGAGCGTCTAATTTCTCGCAACACCCCAATTCCTGTCGCACGTCGCCAAGAATTTACCACCTATCAAGATGGTCAAACGGCAATGTTGATTCATGTGGTACAAGGTGAACGCGATTTAGTTGAACATTGCCGTAGTCTTGGACGCTTTGTCTTACGCGGTATTCCACCAATGACAGCGGGTCAAGCGCGTATTGAAGTAACATTCCAAGTAGATGCCGATGGTCTATTGGCTGTTTCTGCACGAGAAACGTCTTCAGGTGTGCATGCCCAGATTGACATCAAACCATCGTATGGTTTATCTGATGATGATACACAGCGTTTACTTCTTGATGGTTATAAATTTGCTGAAGAAGATAAAAACCTTCGTCACTTAAATGAAACCAAAGTAGAAGCACGTCGAGAACTTGAAGCATTAGAACAAGCACTCAAAGCCGATGCTACGCTACTCTCGAAAGAACAGCTCAATGCAATTCATCAGGCTGCCGAGCAACTCAAGACACAACTTGAAACTGATCAGATTCAATTGATTGAACATGCAGTCGAACAGCTTAAAGTTCACAGCGATGCTTTTGCAGCAGCACGAATGAATCAACATATCGATGAAGCCCTCAAAGGTACACGATTGGATGATTGGTCAAACTCAAACTAATTTATAGGACAAGACTATGCCACGTATTAAAATCTTACCACATGCAACGATTTGTCCGAATGGTGCTGAGTTTGAAGTGAAAGCGGATGCAAATTTATGCCAAAGCTTACTTGAAAATGGCATCAAAATTGAACATGCTTGTGACATGTCTAAAGCCTGCACAACATGTCACGTTGTCGTTCGTAAAGGTTTCGACAATCTAGAAGAAATGGATGATATTGAAGCTGACTTACTCGATCGTGCTTGGGGCTTAGAACCTGATTCTCGCCTGTCATGCCAAGTAAAAATTACAGATGAAGATTTGGAAATTGAAATTCCAAAATATACACTCAACCATGCATCTGAAAATCATTAATTTAAAACGATATAGTTTTAAAGATAAAACCACTCAAATTGAGTGGTTTTTTTACATTCTTTTATATTAAAATAAATAAAACTTTAGCATCAATGTGTTGGTAAATCGACTTCATCTTCTACTTTTAATTTTGCAATACCCTGAGAATTAGTCAATTGCTGTTGCATTTGAATACGTTTAACCATTTTTTCCATTACTTGAATAAGCTCTGAATATTCAAAATTTTGTACTTCTTCAAGATTCAACACCAAATGAAATCCTTTATACTCATAATCAAACCACTGTTGATTTTCATTGCGACTTTGAGAATAACGTTCCATCACCTGCCAAGTTTTTACAAGACCTTGTATACCTTTCAGTTCAATCGGCTCTTGCGGTGCACAAAGATAAAAGTTTTTAATTAAACGATGAGTTTCATCAGAAATTAGAATTTCATCAATATCAGCAGCACTTTGTAGACGTGCAGCAAGATTCGCATCACGCCCTACAATGGTATACGCCATACGATGTACCGCACCATAGTTCCCAACGTGACAATATCCTGTACTCACCCCCATGCGAACATGTAATGGTGCATATCCCATTTTCACCCAACGCTCACGTAAAAATTTCATCTGTTGGCGCATCATCAGTGCCATTTCGATACAGTTACGCGCATCCTGTTCTACACCCTGCGAATCTGGATCACCAAAGAAAATTAGGATGGCATCGCCCATAAATTTGTCAATGGTTGCACCATACTGCTTGGCAATTTCAGTCATATGACTCAAATAATCATTCAGTAAAAATGCTAAATCATCAGGAATAAGGGATTCTGAAAGCTCAGTAAAACCCTGAATGTCTGAGAAAAAAATCGTGATTTTTTTACGCTTATATTCAAGTTTTGCTTCCGACTCACCACGCATAATGGACTGCCACAACTGTAAAGGCGCATAACGACTGAGTTGATTAGACAATTCAATATAGCGATTCATTTCATTAAAATAGTTTTCACGTTGTTGATCAATCTGTATAACACGGCGACTTTGATAATAATTACCAATACAGATAAAGAGCATAATACTCATAAAAGCAACAACAGAGAGCTCAGGGCTTGTTTGCTGAAAATAATCATCAAAACCAAATACAAAAATAATGCTTAGGTAAAAAACAATAATTGCAATAAGCCAAGAAAGTGAAGCAATGAGAAATGAAATTTTGCTATTAAGTGCGGTATAAACCAATGCAAAAACACAGACAAATGATACAACTAAACTCAGATGTACTGCAGCTAAGGCCACTGCCACAACCACAACATCAATTAGGAAATAAACATTTTTACGAACATTACTGTCAAATCTATATTGAATCCAACGCGATAAACGTGGACTAATCAAAAAAATAAACAGTAAAAATAAAGGAAAGTAAATCTGATAATTTGCAATAGGTGAAGTGAAATAATAAATCGTCACCATTAGACTGATGATCGTGTAGCCTATCGCACGAAGAAAAACTTCAAATTGCTCAGGCTCTTTATCAAGCATGCGATCAAATGGCACGAACTATTTCACTCCAATCCCAGATTGGTACTCTATTCCTGCGAGTACCTTTATTTTGTACTTATTTCAACTTAATCCATACGCCAATCAAAAGGCATATCCCCTTGACCGCGTAGAGCAAGCATCAGTGTTTGGCGCATATGTGCCAACACATCATTTGAATACGGTACAGCAGGTGTACCCCATACAGGCTGTGGCCAAACAACGTCATTTTGGTAGCGTACTATATGATGAAAATGTAGTTGTGGCACCATATTTCCAAGTGCAGCGACGTTCATTTTATCTGCACGAAAAACACGTGATAATTGGCTCGATAACCAACTTGATTCACGTAAAAATTGTTCTTGGTCAGCTTGGCTCAATTCATATAGCTCTGTAATTCCAGGTACACGTGGAATCAAAATAAGCCATGGGAATTGCATATCATTCATTAAACGACATGTTGAAAGCGGAAAATCGCCGACAAAAAATGTATCTTGAGCAAGTTGTGGATGCAAACTAAACATATCTTTATAAATGACGCAAAATTAGAATGATGAAGTAATACTAACACATCAGTTTTAGTGTGAATATTGCTAGTATTGTGTTTTAGTACAAATAAATCATGTTTGAGCTGTAATAGATCACAGCTCTACTTTAAACAATCTCGATAATATTTCAAGCACTACTATAAAAATTTTCTGACTGTTCAGTTAGATACTCTAAATTAAAAAAATATACACATTAACTGAACAATCTGAGCCTATTTGATTTCACTAAGCAGGTTATTCAATAAGTCGGTCATAAACTGAATTCGCTTATCTGCTTCATCAAGCATGACCATAACTCGTAGACGTTGCCCCCCCTCCATACGGAACCATGTTGGGTGCTTTTGCATTAATTGAATAATACTGATGGCTTGAACAGGCGTATCAGGAGAGAATTCAATTGCCCCGCCATTTTTTCCAATATCAATTTTGGTTATACCCAATTGTTCAGCTTTAATGCGCATTTGATGCACGCTAAACAATTGCTTAACGGGTTGTGGAGGCACACCAAAACGATCTATCAATTCCATGCGAATATTATCGAGTTTTTCTTGTGTATCAGTATTACTAATCCGTTTATAAAACATGAGGCGTTGATGCACATCACCCAAATATTCATCGGGAATTAGTGCAGGCATATGCAGAGTAATTTCAGCAGTCAATGATAATGGTGCATCAAAGTTTGGTGTTTTACCTTGTTGAATGGCTTTAGTCGCTTTCTCAAGCATTTCCATATACAAACTATAGCCAATGGCATTCATTGAACCACTTTGTTGCTCGCCCAAAAGCTCACCCGCACCACGAATTTCTAAATCTTCAGTCGCAAGCATAAAACCTGCACCCAAAGTTGAGGCACGAGAAATCGCATCTAAACGTTTTTCTGCATCACCCTTTAAGCCTTTGATTGATGGCACCATTAAATATGCATAAGCTTGATGATGTGAACGTCCTACACGTCCACGAAGCTGATGCAGTTGAGCCAAGCCCAATTTATCAGCACGTTCAATAATGATGGTATTGGCATTTGGAACATCAATCCCTGTTTCAATAATCGTTGAACACACCAAGACGTTATATTCTTTATGATAGAACTGCTGCATGACTTGTTCGAGTTCACGTTCACGCATTTGCCCATGTGCTACGGCTACACGTGCTTCTGGCACTAAATTTCTAACATTTTCCGCTGCTCGCTCAATCGTATCGACTTCATTATGTAAAATATAAACCTGCCCACCACGCAATATTTCACGCAAAATTGCTTCTTTCATGGTGTCGTCAGTTTGTTCATTAATGAAGGTTTTTACTGCCAAACGACGAGCAGGTGGTGTCGCAATAATGGATAAATCACGCATGCCACTAAATGCCATATTCAGCGTTCTTGGAATAGGCGTCGCAGTGAGAGTGAGCATATCAACATCGGCACGCATGGCTTTAATACGCTCTTTATCACGCACACCAAAGCGATGCTCTTCATCAACAATCATTAAACCTAAATTTTTAAACTGAATATTTTCCTGCAAAATTTTATGCGTACCAATCACAATATCGACTTTACCATCTGCTAAATCAGCAATGGTTTTGGTATGGTTTTTACTTGTTCCAAAACGTGATAAAACCTCTATACGAATGGGCCAATCAGCAAAACGATCTTTAAAGGATTCATAATGTTGCTGTGCAAGCAATGTTGTCGGGACAAGCACAGCCACTTGTCTATTGTTCTGTACAGCAACAAAAGCTGCACGCATCGCAACTTCTGTTTTACCAAAGCCCACATCACCACAGACCAAACGATCCATTGGTTTCGCCAATTGCATATCATGCAAAGTTGCTTCAATCGCATTTGCCTGATCTAAGGTTTCTTCATAAGCAAATCCACTTGAAAATTGCATATAACTGCTTTGATCAAGTTCAAAACTAATACCTGGTTTCGACTGACGGCGCGCCTGTATATGTAATAACTCAGCCGCAACATCATGAATTTGTTCAAGTGCTTTACGTTTTGCCTTATTCCAAGCATCTGTGCCCAATTTATGCAGTGGTGCTAAATCAGGATCACCACCACTAAAACGACTAATCAAATGTAAATTGGTTACAGGGACATAAACTTTGGCATCATCTGCATAGTTCAGCTGTAAAAACTCATAATCTTGATCATCAATATTCAGCGTCACCAAACCAGCATAACGTCCCACACCATGATCTATATGCACTACAGGCGCACCTAAACTTAATTCAGTTAGACTTCTAACTAAGAATTCTTCAGACACTTCTTGTTGGCGTTTACGGCGACGCTGTACCACACGATGTTCATATAACTGATTTTCTGAGATAACAGATAAATCATCGGTAATCACTAAACCACGATCAAGTGGCGCATGGGTAATGGCAACTGAAAAGTTTGATTGCTGAAAAGCAGCAAAATTTTCAACCACAGGAATTTCACCCAAACTCGCACGTAATGCATCTTTTAAGGTTTCACGGCGACCTGCACTTTCTGCAACGAGCAAAACAGGATGATTGGCATCATCGACATATTTTTTCACAACCTTAAAGGGTTGCTCACTTTTAGGATCGACAGGAAGCTTAGCAGGTTCTTCCACATGTAAATTGAAAGCGCCTACTTTGACTTCTATTGGCTCATTCGATGCAATAATTCTTGGAAATTGATTGAAATATTCATACAACTGATTGGGTTGAATAAAAATTTGCTCAGGTGGCAATAACGGCTGATCAATATTATGACGACGATCTTCATAACGTCGCATGACATCTTTCCAAAAACTCACTAGACCTTCATCAATATATTGGTCTGTAATGACAATAGCATTACTTGGTAAGTACGATGTCAGGCTACTTTGCGCTTTCATTGCTTCAGGACTAAAGAATAGCGGGAAATAAAAATCGAGACCAGGAGATGCAATGCCTTCCATGACATCTTGATAAATCGGGTTTTTTTTCGGATTTGCTGTTGGGAAACTTTCAGCATAACGATCACGAAACACTGATCGTGCTTCTTTCAATGGGAATTCTTTTGCAGGAAGCACAATAAAATTTTCAAGTTTATCGGTTGTGCGCTGTGTTTCTGGATCAAAGAATTTTAAGCTATCAATTTCGTCATCAAATAAATCGATACGAATCGGCGCACTCTGCCCCGAAGCATAAATATCCATAATACTGCCACGTACAGCAAATTCACCATGGTCATAGACGGTATCGACCAAATGATATCCCGCTTGGATCAAGCGCATTTTTTGTTGTTCTAAGTCGAACTTCTGTCCAACTTTAATATCAAAATGCTCACCCAACACCCACGAGGTTGGTGCCACACGCTGAGCTAAAGTTGTCGCGGAAACCAGTAAAATCCCTTTCTTTGGCATGTTTGCCAAAATAGATAAGCGTTCAGAGACGATATCTTGATGCGGTGATAATCGATCGTAAGGTAAAATTTCCCAATCTGGAAAAACCGTAGGTTTTATGCCATAAAACTCTAACTCGCTTTCCAACTGCCCTAAATGCTGATTATTCTTGGCAATGAGTACCAACAATTGTTCGGATTGCTCTGATATTTCTTTAAATAATAAGGCGGCTGATGAACCTAGCATTGAGCCGATCCAACGCTTTTCGCCAGCTTTAAGTTGTTTTAGATTGAGGTCAGAGATTGCTTGTTTAAACATAATCGCATAAGGTCTAAAAGACATGGACGATAGTTTAGCATGATGATTTTATACCGTTGAGTGATTTTGTTTTATCTTGTTGATTGATTAGATATACAAGTTTTAAAATTTCTTCGATCGTTCGTATATTAATGTTGCCACGCAGTAAAATTAAGAAAATGAACTCAATATTTTTCAATATCAAGCTTTAAGCATAAACTTCAATCATTTTTATAATCTATTAGATTCCTTTCACATCAATGCAAATTCAAGCAAATTACACCTGCATCAAAATCAAATCATTTGGGTTCTACAGAATCATCCGATGTAAAAGCAAGCACAACATAATATTCTTCTACTTCAGCTACAACTTTAGCGATATCCTAAGAAGTTGTTTTCATTTTTATAAAGGCTTTATCGTACTCATATTTACATACTTAATATTTTCAACATTCAAAATATTGCACCCCAGAATCTGTTCACTTAGTTCGGAAAACAGAAAATAAACCATATCATGCTCAGGTACAGCATTTTCATGATCATCTATATAGTAAACCTTACAAATGTTTCCTTCTTCCCACTCTTCTATCGAATCCGCATCAAAATCTGCCCCTTCAATATTTTTAGTCTGCCATTCTCCATCATGGTCTTCATATTCAAGCTCATAAAAAACAGTAGCATTTAACCATTTCGCTTCAAAAGCGGATAATATTCCAGTTTGCTTAATTCCTTCATCTTCATTTTGTGAAATTGAACGAATAAGCTGAGCATTTTCAAAAATACCATAAACATAGTAACCACCACTATCAAACATACCGAATACAATCAGCTGATCTAACAAGCCTAGTTCACTTAACTTCTTGCTCCATTGCTCTTCTTCAAACATTGAAAGTGAATAATCTGCATGATAGATAATTAAATGATCTGATATAAATGCCAAACTATAATTTTCAATAAGCCGTGTATCCAAATATATTTCAGAGCTCTTATAAAGCTTTGTATTATTCAACTTTTCGACCAATGCAACTGCTTCTTGCAGAGTTCCTTTAAACGGAATAATTAGACCACCCGCCGAAATTCCCATTTTCCCTCCTATTTATCTCTTTTAAATTCTTTATAATAGTCATTAAGTTTCTGAATAATTTTCTTAAATTGTTTTAAATTTTCCTCTGTATTACCTAATCGTGCTATGTATCTCCCTGATGCAATTTCCAAATCAATTTTTTCATTGATTAAAATGGCTTTGTAAAATAAAGCATTTAAATCATCAAAATTTTTTAGTTTACGATTCGAAAAGTATTCTAGACGTTCTTTCAGTTCAGTATTTAAGATAACGCCATCAACAATAAAACCCTGTTCAGCATTAAATACAATGTTATTTCCTTGCAAAAACACTTCTTCTGCTTTGGCTTCTTTACTCTTAAATAAATCTGTCAGCTTATTCAGCATCTTTCAATCTCAGACATTAACAATAAATGAAGTTTAATCTGATTTGATAAATGATAAAACTTAGAATGCTTAGGCTATTCTAATCAGTAATAAAAAAGCACCCTTTACGGATGCTTTTTAAACTGAAAATTAAACGCCATATTGCTGTTGTAAATATTTCACAATCGCTTCTGACTCAAACAATTGAGCTCCTGTGTTTACATCAACCAAATACGGCACTTGAATATCATTCTTTTGACGCCCCATCACAGGTACAACTTTTTCACGCTTACCACCTGCAAGCGGAATATATTTACCCGGTTTTAAACGTAGAACTGATGGTCCTTGATCCTGCCAACGTTCTTTTGGAACATTATGAAAAACAAATGGTAACTCAAGCTCAGTTAACACACCACGTACCACACGAGTATAAGGACTTGCCTCAAATCCCCACAATTCCAAAAGTTCTTTTGGCGCTTCCCGATTAATAATTTGTTTATCAATCCATACACCACGCGCACCATTAATCAATGTTCCTGCAAAAGCCACTACAGGATATTTTGGATAATGTGCATATTTTTTCGGTGTCGTACCACTTTTACCATAATGTTTAAATAAATAATCTACAATATCAACCGACTCATACATTGCTGTTTCAGTATTTTCATCGACAAAATATGGAAAACGTAATTTACCACCTTGTTCTTTGACGATTTTACGGTATTTGGTGCCACCCTTTGGACATGGATACACTTCATAATCCAAGTTCAATAAAGTTAAAACTTCACGTACACGGCGACAAAATGGTGACCCCTCAAACTCATACAACTTTAAAGCTTTTTCAGGTTGAATAGGAAATGCTGTGCCATTTGCCCCTCGACCACCTGCAGTAATTGTAGATGCTAAAGCCTGTACTACTTTAATTTGATGATGCACCATTTTGCTATCCTTGGGTTTTTCTTACCCGGTTTTATCTATCTTATAAATGATCAATCGACCAATTTTTCTTTTGAAACCACAATTCCGTTATTATCTGCATAGATATATTCACCTGAATTGAAGCTTACACTACCAAAATACAATGGCACATCCACTTCGCCTATGCCTTTACGATTACTTTTTCGTGGAATTGCTGCCAATGCATGCACCCCTAAATCAAGTTCTGCAAGTGCATCAATATCACGGACACAACCATAAATAACCACACCATTCCAATGATTCTTCACTGCTGATTCTGCAATCATATCGCCCATCAGCGCACATCGCATAGAAGCCCCACCATCAACCACAAGTACTTTTCCTGTACCGTCAGTCGCTAACAACTCTTTTACACGCGAATTATCTTCAAAGCATTTTACTGTAACAATTTGACCACCAAAGGTTTTACGTGCGCCATAACTTTGGAAAAAGCGTCCATCCATTGACGGAATAAGTGTTTGAATATCTTTTTCAGGATTGTCATCAAGTAAATCACAAGTCACAAATGGAACGGGCATGTTTGTTTTCCTTATATCGTTGATTTATGTTGCTGTATGCGTAAATTATCATAAATTTCAAATGGAATATTCTGACTTTGCGCTGCATCGACCATAGTATGAGCCACTTGCGCTGCGGTCACAGGCTTATATTTGAAGGTATCGGGTACAAATTTTGAGAATTTTCGATACAACTTTTGTGTCGCATCTTCAAGGATGCGTGACTCTTCACGCTCTCCCAATAAAAGCGATGGACGGATAATCGACACGCGCTGCAAACCAAGTTGTTGTATATATTGTTCCAAGCGGCCTTTGACTTGATTGTAAAATATTCGTGATGATGGATTGGCACCCATTGCACTCACCAAAAGATAATGTGCATCTGTTTTAGCAATAAGATCTGCAAAATGTGCATTCATCTCAAAATCAATACGATAAAAATTTTCTTTTGAGCCTGCTTTTTTCAATGTCGTGCCCAAACAACTAAAAGCTTGGCTATAGCCCTTCACGTCATCTTCACTTAATAAAAAAGAGTCATGAATAATAAACTGTCTTACCTTTGTGTATTTTTTCAGCGCTTGATCTTCTTTACGCACTACCGCCGTAATCTGCTCACAAAAAGGGTGCTGATTCAGCTGTTTTATTAAGCTTTTCCCGACTAGACCCGTTGCACCTATTACAATTACACTTTTAATCGAATTTGTCATTTTTTAAGCATTCCCCTTTCAATCTGCCTAATGTATCGATTTAATTCGGAAAAATCTGCATCAAAAATGTAGCCAAACTCTGTCAGGACTTGACTTTAGCGCTCCATTTAATCACAATGTGGCACTCGTTTACGGGCTGGTGAAAATCTTCTGATGTTGGTTTTCAGTTGTTATTTCAGCCCGCCCAGACCAATCTAATTCAAGGAGTGCACGAGTGGCAAACTCTGCTCAAGCAAAAAAACGTGCTCGTCAAAACGTTAAAGCACGTAAACACAACGCAAGCTTACGTTCTATGGTTCGTACTTACATCAAACGTACTTTGTCTGCAATCGCTACTGGCGAACATGCAGCTGCAACAGAAGCTTACAAAGCGACTGTTCCAGTAATCGATCGTATGGCTGATAAAGGCATCATCCATAAGAACAAAGCTGCTCGTCATAAGAGCCGTTTAAATGCACAAGTTAAAGCGTTAGCTAACTAATTTATGCATGTGAAAAAAGCCCGCAAGGGCTTTTTTTGTGTCTGTAAAAACAATCTTGGTCATTAATCGTTGAAAATAAAACAGATTCAAACGTAAAAAATTAGCGATTAAAAACGTAATACTAAATTTAAAAAATAACTAAATAATTTCAATTTTAAAATTGTTTTTCCACCATTTTATTATTTAAATTCATTCAAAGCGGATTTGTTTCTTTTGGCTATTATTTTTTGATAACCACTTTATATTTTTTATGGTTTTACATTCAAATTTGACATATTATTTCTATAATTCATTACATTAATAATCTACGATATGATAAAAATACAAGCAAATACTCCTCTCTTTATAGCAAAAAACTTACTTTGTGCTTTACTATTCACCACATCAAGTCTTAGCTTTGCCACATCAGACGTATCAACTACACAATTTCAACAAGCTGAAGTCTTACTCAAACAAGAGAAGTATGCACAAGCCTTTGAACTGCTTAAATCTGCTGCTGAAGCAGGTCATGTTCCTGCACAAGCTGAACTCGCACGCCAATATATGGATGAAGAAGCTGATTATTTTGATTATGCACTCGCAATGCAATGGGCAAAAAAAGCTGCCGCTGCAAATAATCCATCAGGTATGAATAGCATTGGTTATTTATATAATAATAGTTTCGGCGTTGAAGAAAATAATCCAGAAGCCATGAAATGGTTTTTAAAAGCCGCGAACTTGGGCTTTTCCAAAGCCAAATATAATGTTGGCAAAATGTATTTAGATGGACAAGGCATCAAACAAGATGTGAATAAAGGGCTTTCTCTCATTAATACAGCTGCCAAAGAGGGTTATCTTGATGCACAACTCGAACTTGCCGATGCCTATCATCTTGGATGTACAGAGGGTGTTGAAATTAATGCTAAAAAAGCTCTTTATTGGTATGAACAAGCCTTAAAACAAAATGATGCGGAAGCCCAATATCAACTTGGACGAATTTATCAAGATGGCTTGGAAGAAATACAACCAAACGCTAAAAAAGCTGTCGAATATTTAACACTCGCAGCAAACCAAAACCATGCCTATGCACTCAATAGCCTTGGAGTTATTTACCATGATGGTCAAGATAACATTCAAACAGATATGACCAAAGCTATTGCTTACTACAAGCAAGCTGCTAAATTAGGTAATGAAATTGCTTACGAAAATCTTGGTCTTATTTATAAACAAAGCAATGATATTCAAACTGCTTTAGAGATGTATAAAAAAGCAGGTGAAATGGGTTCAGATGAAGGCTATTTTAATGCCGCTGAAATTTACGATAATAGTGATAAAATTAAAACAGATAATAAACAGGCTTTTAAATATTACAAACTCGCAGCCGAAGCAGGACACGAAGATGCACAACGTCGTTTAGCCGAAATGTATGAGCAAGGAATAGGCACTAAAAAAGATATCAGACAAGCAAAATATTGGCTTGATTTAAGCACAGGCGATGCTGAAATATAATACGATTAACATGTTTAAATCATCAAAAAGTAGGTTAAGACTTTCTATAACCTACTTTTTATAGACCAGTACACGAAAACCACCATTTTTAAATTTTATTCTCTCTAGCACTTTACCACTCTAAGCGCTGAAACTCCCGAATAGACAATGACCCCAACTGACCTCGCCAAACCCATTTCAGTTGACTGTCTGCAAAATCATCCCCCTCAAACCATACAAATAAACCTTCCATCATCTCAGGCCATTCCGATTGATCAATGCGGGTACGTCTTGATATCACTGCAATAATTGCGGCCAAAATAGTGTCGTGGCTTACAGCCAAACTTAAACCATTATTATTGGTTGGGTGAGTTTCATAAATTAATTCAAGTACATCCAGAACACCCCGAATAGAATGTTTCATTCCAGGCAAAGCATTATTAACAAAGCTATTGATAAAACCTAATGCACCTTGCTCACGAAAATAAGGTGCTGCTTGTTTAATATCAAGCACGAAACTACCTGGCTCAACCAATAAGCCTTGTTCAATAATTTCAATATGATGAGTATTATTTTTAGCAGAAACTGCATCTGCACCCTCAATCATCAATGCAGCAGTATCAACACAACGCTGGATTGGACTTGAAATACAGTGCTGAATCACACGATCTGTATTTTCAATCAGGCATTCTCCCCATGCATAGGCAAGTTCTCGCCCCTGAGAGGTCAGTTGTAAGTCATATCCTGACAAACCTCGACCATCCACAATTTCACGCAACGAATGTCGTGTAAATAAGGTGACAGGCACTTGAGCTGTCGGCAGTAAATCCATTGCTCTGAGCATACTTTCAGGCAGTAAATTAAGCGACATAATTTCTCGAATGGCATAAAGGGTCATTCACTATAACAGTTATTGACCGACACTAAAACGTGTAAAGCATGCCACATTTTCATAATTCAATATTGCTGTAAATGTCACACAGAAACATTCTGCAATGCATCTAAAGCGAGTTGTTTATTATCCTCATTCCGATAAGCAATAAAACCTGCATTTAATAAGGTATCTCGTTGATTATAGATAAAAGGTTGAGCATCTAGACTCACCAATCCACCACCAATACTTTCAAGTAAGCCCTGTCCTGCACTTGTATCCCACTCTGATGTTGGATGAAACCGTGGATAAATATCAATTTCACCCTCAAGCATCATACAAAACTTATAAGCACTGCCTGCCTCACGGCGCATAACTGGATTTTCTTGTTCAAGATAATCAATGTATTGCTGATATTTCGGATTTTTACTACTGTGGCTTAAACCTACTTGAATGGCATCTTGCTGAGTTTCTTTAAACTTGTTGTAACGCTCCCAACGCTCCGTCACAAATGAACATTTATAAGGAAGCTCAGTTAAATAACCCAAATACATCACTTGCTCAGTCGGTACTGCAATCACTGAAAAAATGGTTTGATGGTTTTGGATCAAGCTCAAATTAATAGTAAATTCATCTCGTTTATGAATAAATTCTTTAGTTCCATCTAAAGGGTCAAGCATCCAACACATTTCCCACGTATGTCGTTCAGTATTGTCACTTTCTTCGGACAACACAGGCAATTCGGGTGTAATTTTTGCCAATTGCTCTATCAAATACGTATTAACTCTCAAATCTGCTTGTGTGACAGGCGATTCATCATTTTTGCGCTCAATATTAAATGCCTGACCATCACAATAGTTTTGATATTCCTCAAGTAGAATCTGACTCGCCTTTGCCATAATCGGCACAAGTTTTAAAATTTGTTCATCTTGCGGTACTTGAGTTGTTATAAACATAGCAAAAACCTGTCCTAAGCGAAGTGATTCTATCAGCATTATATTTTCTAATTTTTATATTGTAGCTGATAAAAATTCAATAATGTATCTATTGAAAATCTTAGAACATCACTTAAAATTGAGTAAATTTATGATCACTATACGCACGCAAAATCATACTAGTTGAATTCACAATAATTTTATCATCTATAACATACTGCATTTCACTCAATACGATCCTCCGTATCACTCATTCGACTTTACTGTCCTAAAACCAACATGACTAATCGCCAAATCGCTTTCTTGCGGATGTCGTGCCGCAGCTCTATATCGTGCACAATAATTGTCTGCACACAAGTATGAACCACCTTTAATGGTATAATTATTAAATGCCTGCGGTTTATGTGCATGCAATTGTTGCTCTGTCCCCATATGGTCGTCATGGCTACCTACGAATGGCGTTTGGGTGTATTCCCACACATTTCCAATCATGTCATAAAGTCCAAATCCATTGGCAGCAAAGCATCCTACAGGTGCCACACCTGCAAAAGTATCAGTTTGATCGTTATGATATGGAAATTCACCTTGCCATACATTGGCATTTACATGATCTTTATCTAAAGAAGCACTTACATCACGTTGATGACTAAAGGCTTTGGCGGCATATTCCCACTGCTCTTCCGTGGGTAAATCACGACCTAACCATTTTGCATACACCATAGCATCTTTTAGCGTAATCATGCGAACAGGTTCATGCTCAGCGATGGGTTTAGAATTCGGCCCTGTTGGTTGTTTCCAATTGGCATTGGCTTGCAATTGCCACCATGTTAATTCTCCCACTGTTTGCGTAGGTGGTGTAAATACAGCAGCTTCACCTTGTTTTTCAGCTTCCGTCACATAAGCTGTAGCTTGAACAAAACTTCGAAATTGTGCATTGGTGACTTCGGTGGCATCGATCCAAAAATCATCCACTTTTCTTTCACTTTTCAGTAATGAACGTTCTTCAGGATAATGATCATTACTCCCAATTTGAAAAGTTCCACCTGAGATTCGTACCATACCTGCATGTTTATTTTGCAACCATTGTTGCGGTAAGCCGCTATAAGCCTGACATTTCTCTAAAGTTCCCAAAGCAGTTTTGCTTTGCTCAGTTGCATTTAAATCCGTTTTGGCATTACAACCCGAAAGTAACACAACGGCGACTAGGCTGAGCACATAAGTTAAGAGGGATTTATTTTTCATGGCATTTACTCAATACGCTAAGTCAAAATATTTCAGCAACTTCATAAAATTCAGCTACGCTATATTCGATAGCGCAACTGAATCTCAGCCAAAAAATGCATCTTTTGGCTTATTTCAAACAATGCTTATTATTCAAGATCGTTATACTGAATATCAAAGTTCTTATCGGTAATGAATAAAAAAGTCACATCATTATCTTCTTGAGCACCATGAAACATGGTTTCACCTTCAGGAAACCATACAAAGCTTCCTGGAGCAAATTCACCAACCGAAGTCACTAAAATGCCATCTAAAACATACATGCCATGCGCACAATGATGCGTATGAGATTTATTCATAAAACCCGCTTTATAACAGGCTTTAGAAATTGACATCCCCGTCATATTGTCTAAAAACAACGGTTTCATAAAAATACTTGCATCAAGTTCAGGAATAGGTAATTCCTGCCAAGGCATACGATTGCTATCCATTGTGATCACTTGTGAATGACTCTCCATGTGAAACTCCTGTTTATTCCATTAAATGATATCAATTCATTACGTTAAAAATGAGTAATGATTAAAATGGGTAATTCGGCGCTTGTGCCTGAATCGTCATCCATTGCCATTGGGTAAATTCATCCACATTTGCAGGGCCACCAATGCGCGTACCATTACCTGATGCACCAAAACCACCAAATGGATTCAGTGTTTCATCATTGACTGTTTGATCATTAATGTGTAATAGACCGACTTTTAAAGATTGTGCCACTTGCATGCCATGACTGACATTTGAGGTAATAATGCCAGCAGACAAACCATAATCGCCCATATTAGCCAAGACGATCGCTTCTTCATCTGTTGCAAATGGAATAAGTACAGCGACAGGGCCAAAAATTTCTTGTTCGAAAATAGGATTATCTTGCGTAACCTGAGACAACACTGTTGGCTCAAAGAATACACCGTTTGCTTTGCCACCCACTTCTAGTTTTGCACCTGCAGTAATCGCACTTTGAACTAGACCTTCGACACGTTGGCACTGTCTTTGATTGATTAATGGACCAATATTCACGCTTGGATCCATTGGATTGCCCATTTTCAATTTTTGGACTTTTTCAACTACTCGTTGTTTTACTGCTTCAAAAATCGATTGATGAATTAATATTTTACCTGAAGTCATACAAATCTGACCTGAATGCAAAAACACACCCCAAGCAATATTTTGTGCCGCAAGTTCAATATCAGCATCATCTAAAATTAACAGTGAGTTTTTACCGCCTAATTCTAAAGATACTTTTTTCAGTGTACGCCCTGCACCTGCACCAATAATACGACCTACTTCAGTTGAACCTGTAAACTGAATGCTCGCAATATTCGAATCATTGACCAAAGCTTCGCCAACCTCAGCACCACCCGGTAAAACATGCAGTAAACCTTTTGGCAAACCTGCAAGTTCAAAAATGCGTGCGATGACAAAACCACTACTCACTGCTGTACGCTCATCTGGCTTTAATACCACGGCATTACCCAATGCCAAGGCAGGAGCAACCGCACGAATCGCTAAATACAATGGAAAATTAAAAGGTG
Organism: Acinetobacter sp. TY1; assembly: GCF_048551395.1. Classification (NCBI taxonomy): domain Bacteria; kingdom Pseudomonadati; phylum Pseudomonadota; class Gammaproteobacteria; order Moraxellales; family Moraxellaceae; genus Acinetobacter; species Acinetobacter sp. TY1. Next base: position 36,442 of record NZ_JBLYZK010000007.1, on the reverse strand, counting down.
AAATCACACCAACTACACCTAGTGGCAGACGCTTTGCCAAACTGAATTTTCCATTTTGCGTTGGAAGTACTGAACCTTGAACACTCGATGGTAAGGTCATCGCATTTTTCAGCGCTTGAATGGCTAAATCGGTTTCAAAACTTGCTTTCATGACAATCGAACCACTTTCTTTGATCAGCCATTCGATGATGTCAGCTTTATGATCAATCGCCACTTGAATTGCATTTTCAAAAATTTGTGCACGTTCTTGGTATGACAATGCCCACCATTTTTCTTGAGCGATTTTCGCTTGTTCTGCAGAGTGCTGAACATCACTTGGTTGAGCATAGCCCATGACACCCAATGGATCGCCTGTTGCCACTTCAGTCACCGCATAGTTTTTTTCTGCGACTGTCCATTGACCATTAAAAAAACGATTTTCCCAAATTTCAGTTGCTAATATACTCATTTTTCTATCCTTAACTCATTGAAATGTGATCAAAACACAATCACGATTTACGTCGAAATCCCTTCCAATATAGGTAAAAACCAATATATTGTGTTAGATATATTGAATATATGCATATAGCATGCCAAATTTTATTTTTATAAAAATCATAAACATATGAAATGTGATATTTTATTGTCTATATTTTTCACACATCCTAAAAGCAATCTGTCCAAATCCTAGACACTCTATTTTTGCTTTTTCATCCGCAACAAAAAAATGAAGTAAATGCAGTGAATAAGTATGTAGTCACTGCGCTATCAGCATCAATTTAGATATTTATAAACCGTTGATCTTGAAATATTAAGTCGCTTGGCAACCTTCGTCACATTCATATTTTCTTCTTGATAAACACGTTTAATGGTTTCTCGTGTTAATCCATCTAGGTCTGATGTTGACTGAATCTGTAAAGGTGTTGTCACATGCCCTTTATCCTGTAACAGTAATTCGGTGATCATTGAATCCTCTGAAAAAACCGCGGATACTTTCAGCACATTCATTAATTCACGAATATTCCCCGGCCATGCATAATTTAAAATTTGCGCTTTAACTTTGTCTGAATAGCGATAATCACCTAAATTTGCCAAAATAGTATTTGCAATCGTGAGCTTATCATCCCGATCTCTCAGCGGACTCAACTCAATTTCATAGCCCCGAATACGATAATATAAATCACTACGAAATAATCCTTGATCGACTAAATCTTTCAGGTTTCGATTGGTTGCACAAATAAGTTTAAAATTAGATTTTAATGCAGTTCGACCACCAACTCGATAAAACGTATTGTCTTGCAACACACGTAAAACTTTGACTTGTAAATGAATAGGTAAATCACCCAATTCATCTAAAAATAAGAAACCGCCATTTGCCATTTCTACCAAGCCAATCTGCCCTTTAGCTTTTGCACCAGTAAAAGCACCACCTTCATAACCGAATAATTCAGATTCAAGTAAATTATCAGGAATTGCACCGCAGTTAATTGAAATAAAAGGCTGTTTTTTAAATTGATCGTGAATTTGTTGCGCTAAAAACTCTTTCCCTGTCCCTGTTTCCCCCGTAATTAAAATAGGAATATCCGCTTGAATGGCGCGGATACATTTCTGTAATTTAACATCCGCCACTTGACTCGTATTTTTCTGTGGATGAATCACTTTGGCATAACAAAATGCATGATCATTTTTCTTCAATAAATGGATATCATTGCTGTGATGCATAATTGATTCTATATTGACAAAAATTTGATTAATTTCAGTGCCTAAAGCATCTTTCACCTGACAGCCAATCAACTGACTTGCCACCTGATTCATATGCGTAATATGACCATTCTGATTAAATGCAATTAAACCTGAATAAGCACCACCGATTAAATCGGGAGTATTTTGAAAATATAAAAAATACTTTGCTTCTTGTGTAGTACGAATAAATTCATTTTCAAATTTATAAGACTGATATAATAAATGATTCAGCCAATTCCCTGTTGCAATTGAAATTTTAGAGGTAATATCTAAAGCACCAAGAATATCGCCTCGCCCATTAAAAATAGGCACAGAAGCACATGAAAATGAAGAAAATTCTTTTAAATAATGCTGATGCCCATTTAAAGCAATTGGTAAACGTGAATCTATACTGCAAATCGGTGCAATCGTACCAAAGTTTTCCTCTGAGACTACTCGACCTACTTTCAGAAATTCATATAAACTATCAGTAGAGTCATCATGTAACTCTTTTACAATTAAACCCATATTATTAATCAGAAAAACACTGATACTTTGTTGTTTATATAAGTTAAAAATATTTTCGAGATAAGGCTGTGTTAATCGAGCAAGCTGTTGATCATCATAACTTAGTGATTGAATCTCAAAATTTTGTTTGTTAATAATAGAATTATATGGAGTCAAACCTGCATTTTTAGCTTTTTGCCATGAATCTAGAATGGGCAACTGATCTAGTTCAAGTTCAGGTCGAATACCTGATTCAAAAAAATCATACTTTATGCTTTCCCATGATAGCGACTCAATCAATTTATTCATAAAAATCCCTTTAAGAACATTATATAATGATCGATAGATACAACAAATAATCATTTGTATTCAATATCATTGCATAAGACAAATTTATTTATTTCAAATGATGACTTAATGTTATCTATAGATTATAAAATAAATAGGAATACTTGATAATAGTCATTTAAAGCATAATTAAATACATTTAAAATCTATATATAAAATTAAAAACAAAGCATTGATAATCAATTCATATATTTAATATTAAGCACATACCCAAAAAAAAACTAACTGAATTAATTCAAAATTTTATTCAGATCAAATTAAATATTTTTTTTGAAAATATAAATTCTCAAATGAGTTACGTTTATATAATGTCAAATTATTTTCAATCCTGTGTTTTAAATTTGGACACCTCGAAAATAATTCGTTAAATATCTAGACATAAGAACCGAACATATAGACTCAAGTTATTGATTTAATAATATTTAATCTATTGGCATGCTTCATGCTAATAAAGTGATTAGAACGGAGCGCTGTGTGCCCCATACGTAGCCGAATCACTTTTATATTTGATGTAAGGGAACTACATTGATGAAAATTTTAAGTAAATTTAAGATTAAACCGACCTGTCTTTTTATTCTTCCTTTAACGAGCCTTTTTTTGGGCGTGCCTGTCATCACCATTGCACAGGATATCTTGCCTTTTCCATTGGCACCTTCAGCAAGTATCGCAAAAGATACGATGGAAGAATCTACTCATATTCGTCGAATCGAACAACAAAAACTCCCTGCCGATGCACCAAATATTTTAATTATTCTCTTGGATGATGTCGGTCCGGGTATTCCCGATACCTATGGTGGTTTAATCCATACCCCCAACCTGAGCCGTGTTGCTAAACAAGGGATTTCATATAATCAATTCCACTCCACGGCAATGTGCTCACCTACTCGTGCGGCTTTGCTTACAGGTCGTAACCACACACGTGTCGGCAATGGACAAATCACTGAACTTGCCAATGATTGGGATGGTTTTAGTGGTGTCATTCCAAAAACCTCTGCAACACTCGCGGAAGTCCTTAAAAATTATGGATATAGCACTGCAGCTTTTGGTAAATGGCATAATACACCAACGGCACACACGACCCAAGCAGGACCATTTGATTATTGGCCAACACATTATGGTTTTGAACATTTTTATGGGTTCTTTGGCGGAGAAGCTTCTCAATATGACCCATCTTTAATTTTAAACACCCAATATGTTGATAAACCTGCAAAAACTTCACAGGGTGCTTATCACTTAACCGATGATTTAACCGACAATATGATTGGTTGGATGAAAACCCAAAAAACCTTAAATCCTAATAAACCATTACTCATGTATTGGGCACCTGGTGCTGTACATGGGCCACACCAAGTCGATCAAAAGTGGGCAGATAAATACAAAGGTCAATTTGATGCAGGATGGGATGAATATCGAAAAATAGCCTTTGCAAGACAAAAAAAATTAGGGTTTATTCCTAAAAATGCACAACTCACGCCACGCCCTGACTCGTTGCCTGCATGGGAAAGTATCCCGCAGAATGAACGCGCATTTCAAACACGTTTAATGGAAGTCTTCGCAGGTTTTGTTGAGCATACTGATTATAACGTTGGACGTATGCTCGACGGTCTTGATGAAGTAGGGATTGGAAACAATACTTTAGTCTACTATATCTGGGGCGATAACGGCTCAAGTGCCGAAGGTCTCCAAGGCACCATCAGTGAAATGCTCGTATTGAACCGTATTCCAAGTAAAATTGATGATCATATCCGTGTTTTAAATGAAGAATTGGGCGGACTTGATGCGCTAGGTACAGCTAAAACCAGTAGCATGTATCATGCAAGTTGGGCTTGGGCAGGTTCAACGCCATTTAAAGGCACTAAATTGGTGGCATCGACCTTAGGTGGTACACGTCAGCCTTTAGCAGTTTCTTGGCCACTAAAAATTGAAGCTGATGCAAAAATGCGTAGCCAATTCCATCATGTCAACGATATTGCTCCGACCATTTATGAGATTCTAAACATTACCCCACCCAAAGTGGTCAATGGTTTTACGCAAGATACCTTAGATGGTGTCAGCATGGCATATACCTTTAACAATGCCAAAGCTGAAGGGCAAAAACACACCCAATTCTTTGACATTATGGGCAGTCGTGCCATTTATAAAGATGGTTGGATGGCAGGAACCTTTGGACCTCGTGTGCCTTGGAGTGCAACTAATCCGGGCATGGCAACTTGGACACCTAACAAAGACGTTTGGGAATTATATAATCTTAAAGAAGATTTCACCCAAGCCAATGATTTAGCAAGAAAATATCCTCAAAAATTAGAAGAGTTAAAAAATAACTTTATGGAAGAATCTCGTGCCAATAAAAATCTACCGATTGGTGGTGCACTGTATACCATGATTCATCCTGACAAAATGTTGGTCAATCCTGCCACCGAATATAATTATAAATCGGTCATTACACGTATCCCTGAATTTACTGCACCACGTTTGGCAAGCAGAAATAACAACCTAACGATTGATGTTAAAAACCCTGACAATGCCAATGGCGTATTGTTTGCAATGGGTGGCTTCGGTGGCGGTGTGAGCTTATTTATTCAAGATGGTTATTTACATTATGAATATAACGCCTTCGAAATTGAGCGTACCAAACTCAAAAGTGCGGAAAAACTTCCGATAGGCGATTTAAAGATTGAAGTTAAACTCAATAAAAAACCATCGGTAGATGGGATCAAGCATTTATCTTCAGGTGATTTACAAATTTTGGTTAATGGTAAAGCTATTGCACAAGGCACCATTCCGAAATTGGTCTCTTTCGGCTTTACGGTGAATGAAACTTTTGATATTGGTTCAGATGTCGGGTCACCTGTTTCCTCGGCTTACTATGACCAAGCACCATTTGCCTATAACGGAAAAATTAACAATCTTAATGTGAAATATACCCCTTAAGGTCGGCTAAATTTTGGCTAAAAATCTTGTGTTTTTAGCCTCTTCAATTGGATTCCTACGGCAGATTTTTTAAATTTGTCGTTATAAATCCTGAGTAAAACTTCGTTTTTTCGCTTCTGATTTTTCAATTTTTGAAGAGTCATGGGTACTTTATAACTTTTTTAGGTCAAAACCCTTAAAAACCAAAACAAATCAAGACTTAAGCATCAGCACTTGATAAACGAGCAACAGGATCGTTGCTTTTTACCTCCTCAAGGAATATGACAACATGAAACATTTTAATTTCACCTTACTTGCACTAAGCATGTGTGCCATCAATCCTGCACACGCAAATTTTATCGATCAATCTACAGTGACATTGACCACAAAGAATGTCTATATCGATCGTAATTATATGGGTGAAGGAGTTGCTCAACCTGCCTCTAAAGAATGGGCTCAAGGTTTTATGCTCAATATGAATTCAGGTTATACCAAAGGTGTAATTGGTACAGGGCTTGATGTTTATGCAGGTTTAGGGTTCAAACTGTGGGGAGATGCAGAGCATTCAAGGGGCACAAGTATGTTACCGCTTGATCCTATCACGGGAAAACCGGAGAGTAGCTTTGCTGAAATTAGCGCAACTGCAAAATTCAAATATGCAGAGACGGAATTAAAATACGGTACATTATTTCCAAAAACACCTGTGGTCATTGCCTCGTTTAGCCGTGCCCTACCTCAGTCTTATCATGGGGTTCAATTGGTTTCAAAAGATATTAAAAATCTCAAACTCGAAATGACGTACTTAGATCAAGTCAATCAGCGAGATTCGACCAATTATGAAGATATTAAATTGATCCCTGCTAATGGACGTTTTAAACCTATTTCAAGCGATTACCTTTATTATATAGGCGCCAATTATGCATTGAATCCACAGACAGAAATCACCTTATTTCATGCCAATTTTCATGATATTTATCAACAATATTATACTGGGCTTAATCACAGTTACCCCATCAATGATGCAATGAGTCTGTCTACCGATTTTCGTTATTTCCGCACCCTTGATGAAGGAAAACAGCTTGCAGGTAATATTGATAACCATCATGGCAATTTAGTTTTCGGTGTTTCTCAAAATAATCATAAATTGAGTGCAGGCTATATTCATAACTCTGGCAATACTGCAATGCCTTACTTAAGTAGTGGCGAAACTGCAACTTATATGGACTCTTGGGCAACGGATTTTCTCAATAAAAATGAGAAGGCCTACACTATTCGCTATGACTATAATTTTAAAAATTATATTCCAGGACTAAGAGCCATGACACGCTACACTTATGGTCAAGACATTAACCTTGACCATATTGCAGGGCTAGAAAATAAAGAACTGTATGAAAAAGAATTGGGCTTTGATTTGATGTATCAAGTACAAACAGGCGTGTTTAAAGGTTTAAATTTCCGTGGTCGTTATGCAAATTATGATACTAATCACGGTGTAAAACCAACATTTAAATCTGCCAATGAAACCCGTTTCAATATTGATTACACGTGGAAATTTAAATAAATCGTTCACCTTTATTGAAATGAATATTCTCTCTCCCTGCAATCGCTTGATCACAGGGACAAGTTTTTTGTTGAATCACGCTGTACAATAAAAACTCAATGTCTGTTTTTTGGACACTCGTCCACAAATCGAACACCACATTCCAATTTAAATCCTTAATAATCAATTGGTTAAAATTGGCACACTTTTTGATTAAGTTAGCTTTATTAACATACTGAAATTAATATCACCAAAACAATATAGGTCACATCAAGGAGATGAAAATGACTGATTTAATAGATATTCAAGCTGCGGTTACAGAAGGTCAAGGCGCAGATTTTGTTTTACAAGATTTAAAAATCAGACCACCACAAGGCAATGAAGTGCTTGTTAAAGTCGTTGCCACAGGAATGTGCCATACTGATCTTATCGTGAGAGATCAATATTACCCTGTGCCATTACCAGCTGTGTTAGGGCACGAAGGCGCAGGCATTATTACTGCTATTGGTGAGAATGTAAAAGACCTTGCTGTTGGTGACCATGTCGTTTTAAGTTATGGCTACTGTGGGATATGTAAACAATGTAGCTCAGGTGCGCCTGCTTATTGTAGCGAATTTTTTGCACGTAATTTTAGCGGTGCAGATCCACAAGGTGAAAATGCAATTTGCAGACATAATCATGAAAATGTTCACGATCATTTCTTTGCGCAGTCTTCATTTTCAACCTACGCTCTAGGCCTTGAAAATAACACAATTAAAGTCGATAAAAATGCACCTTTAGAACTACTTGGCCCTTTAGGTTGTGGCATCCAAACAGGTGCAGGCGCTGTCATGAATAACTTAAAAGTAACACCAGCAAGTAGCTTTGTCACCTTTGGTGCAGGTGCCGTAGGTTTAAGCGCACTTTTAGCCGCTAAAATTTGTGGTGCAACCACAATTATTGCCGTCGATATTGTAGAAAGTCGATTAGAACTTGCCAAAGAACTTGGTGCAACACATGTCATTAACAGTAAGAATGTAGATTCTGTACAGGCCATTAAAGACATAACAGAAGGTGGTGTTACTTTCGCTTTAGAGTCGACAGGTCGTCCTGAAATTTTAAAACAAGGCATAGATGCTCTAGGTATTTTAGGAAAATTAGCAATTGTTGGTGCGCCTCCTCTAGGGACATTGGCGCAGTTTGATGTCAATGACCTTTTACTTGGTGGTAAAAGCATTGTTGGTGTTGTTGAAGGCAGTAGTGTGCCAAAAACCTTTATTCCACAATTAGTTGATTTATATCAAAAAGGATTATTTCCTTTTGATAAATTAGTGAAATTTTATGACTTTGAAAATATAAATCAAGCTGCTTTAGATAGTCAAAGCGGTATCACACTCAAACCAATTATCAGAATTGTACAGCCTTAAATATAGATTGAATTGCGATTGTATGGACTCATCATGCAATCGCTTTTTTATGTGCATCTATTTTCATATTTAAACAAACTTCACACCCCATGATGTACATAAGCCAATTAAAAATTTAAGATTTTTAATGCTGATGACGTTCAAAAATTTATTAGGATTCACCATGAAACAAGGATTGTCGCTTCTTTTACTCAGTGCAAGCATTTTGGTGCAACACAGTTATGCAACATCAGTTGAACCACAGAAAATACCACAGCTTGAGCGCAAGCAAGATGAGCGAAATGCACAACGCGGTTTGATAGCTCGTCCATACAGCACATTAACGGATGAGCAAGGTAAACTGATTTGGTCGTATGATGATTATGAGTTTTTAAAAAATTACTCAGGCAATAGCATCAATCCAAAATTACTTACTCAAGCAAAATTAAATCAAAATATCGGCTTATTTAAAGTCACCGAAGGCGTATGGCAACTAAGAGGTTTTGACTTAGCCAATATTACCGTAATTGAAGGGAAAACAGGATGGATCATCGTCGATACCCTCGCTTCTAAAGAAACCGCGGCTGCTGCGCTTAAATTTTTACGTGCGCAATTAGGTCATAAAAAAATCAGTGCGATTATTTTAACTCACAGTCACTATGACCATTTTGGTGGTGTCGCAGCCTTTATGGAAGATAAAAACATTCCAATCATTGCACCATCGAGCTTCATGGATGCCGCAACGAATGAAAATATTATGGCAGGCCCAATTATGGGAAAACGTGCGTCTTATATGTTTGGTATGAATTTAGATGTCAATGAAAAACAATTGGTTGATAGTGGCTTAGGTAAAGGATTGTCTTTTGGCACAGTTACCATTGCCCAACCGACCATTTTAATTGATCAACCTGAGCAAAAACTCAATGTCGATGGTATCGAGATAAAATTTTTTAATATCCCTGACTCAGAAGCACCATCTGAATTAACCTTTAGCATTGAGAGCAAAAAACTTTATTGTGGTTCAGAAATCATTACGCATACTATGCACAATTTATACACTTTAAGAGGAGCTAAGGCTCGCGATACCTTAAAATGGATCCGATATCTAAATGAAGCAAAAGAGTATAATAATCAAGCCAAAACTGAAATTTTAGTTTCGCAACATCATTGGCCTGTATGGGGAAATCAAGAAATTTCTGAATTTATTACATTACATCGTGATGTGTATAAATTTCTACATGATCAAACCTTAAAAATGATGAACCAAGGCTATACTGCAGATGAAATTGCCGAAAAAATTCAACTGCCTGAAAATTTAAATAAACACCTCTCGATGGGTGGCTACTACGGCAGTATCAAACATAATGTCAAAGGTATTTATCAATACTATATTGGATGGTTTGATGGTAACCCTGCCAATTTAGACATGCTACCAAGAAAACAACGTAGCTTAAAATATGTCAGCATGATGGGTGGTGAGCAAGCAGTACTCAAGTCAGCCTTAAATGCACAAAAACAAGATGAACCTCGTTGGGCGGCTGAGCTTTTAAATCATATTTTGAATGTAAACTCTAATAATGAAGCTGCAAAACAAGCACTTGCCGATGTCTATTTAACTTTAGGTTATGATGCAGAATCGGTGTCTTGGCGTAATTTTTATATCAGTGCAGCAAAAGATTTACGCAATGAAAAATCAAGTTATGACCGTAAAAAAATTGATATGTCTGCAATTTTACAGCACGCCCCTACGACTGCATTTTTAGAAAAATTATCGACCTTAATAAAGATTGATGCCTCAGATAACACGGTGTATATGCAGATTGATCAAACTGATTTATATGAAATCTCTCTTCAAAATTCAGTAATGAATTATAAAGTGGTCGATGCTAAATCTGTGGGAAAAAAGATGGTTTTAAAGATTTCAAAAACGGATTTAATCGCCATCATGAATAGTGCTAAAAAAGTCGAAAATCCTGCCGAGCAACAGTTTTTTAATAACTTTGATTTTAAAATTACACCTATTAATTTATTGTATTAAATGCTAATACCTATTCAATAATAATTTATATGAATTGTTTTTAAAATTAGAAAATAGCTCTGAAATCATTGATTATTTCAGAGCTTAATGTTTATTTTACCACCTAATTAAATGCTATTTTAAAATTCAATACTCATAAAGATTGGCTACATCAACATCTCGATCAACCTGAATGTTATGATCAGTCATGTTTTTTTATTTAACACAAATATGCAAAATACGTTTTCCGATAGTGATCAAATCAGTGTAGTTTCTAGTTTTGCAACATTGGTCAATTCAAATTTCCATGGCAATATGAATGCAATCTGTTGGCATAGAAATTTGCTTGGCGACTTTAAGGAAATCGTGTCAAAGCTTGATTTAATAGAAAATATAACTGAAATTTCGATTGAAGATCTTTCCGCGTTACAACTTTCAGAACAAGGTCATATTGCAAGAGAAACTATTCTTAATGACATCCAACTACTAAGCGATTTCGGTGCATCCCCCTCTCTAAATTTGCTTAAAAATTATGAACGAGATGATGAGTTTGATTTCATTTCAACTGATGTATATTCATTTCATGTAGACCGTGCACCCATTGAAACCAATACTTTTTTATGTACTTATTATGGTCCTGCAAGTGATATTTTGCCCAATAATCAGGTTGAGCAAAAAACTAGCATTCCTAGTATCAGAGAAAAACTTAAAGAAATATATGAAGGTACAGAAGATGAGTTTGAAGCTTTCTTAACAGATTATTGTTTTGATCTGCATTATCAAGCCAAAGAAAACTCACAACCCGTAAACTTGGGCTCAGGGCATCTGTGGCGTTTAGCGGTAGAACATCCAAAACAACAGGTCTTACCATGTGTACATAGAGCACCTGTTGAAAAAGATGGTGAGTTTCGATTACTGCTGATTTGTTAAATAAAGCTACAAATTTTACTCAATAAATCTAAAAGTTATGCGGTTTCTACCTGCCCAACCGAATGATAAGCGCGATTAAAATAGACTAAACTTTCATCTTGCTGACTGTGCTGAATAGCAACCACACGACACATAAAAATACTATGTGTTCCGACTTCCTGAATTTGCTCAATCTGACAATCAAAACTGACTAACGCATCTTTTAATATCGGTGCACCCGTTTCTAGCTTTGCCCAAGAACCTAGCTTAAAGCGTTGTTCAGAATTAAATTTACTTGAGGCAAATGCATTTGAGATGTGTTCATGTTGTGAACCTAATACATTCACAGACAAAATTTCATTTTCCATAAAATGAGTATAAGAACGAGAAGATTGATTCATACAAACCAACAATGTCGGTGGTGTATCGGTCACACTACACACAGCAGATGCAGTAAATCCATGCATTCCTGTCTCGCCTTTTGTCGTAATGACATTAACAGCAGTCGTTAACAAAGACATTGCATTTCTAAAGTCAGTCGCTTCAATCATCTTTTCAATCTCAAATTTGAATTTTGCTTATTTCAAGTCGGAATGAGCAAATAATGATTTGATCAATCAAAATGGTTGATCAAATCATCATAGCTTGTCCTTATTCTGAAAAACTCAATTCTTAAAAGTTCTCTTCTTAAAAGAACCGAATTAAGCTGAGAGTTCTTTACGAATAATTTCAGCACCAGCACTTAAAGCATTCAGTTTACCACGTGCCACTTCACGTGCGAGTGGTGCCATACCACAATTGGTTGATGGATATAGCTTATCAGCATCTACAAATTGAAGCGCTTTGCGTAAAGTATTGGCAACTTGTTCAGGCGTTTCAACCTTATTGCTTGCCACATCAATCGCACCGACCATCACTTTTTTGCCACGAATCAATTCAATTAAATCCATTGGCACATGTGAATTTTGACATTCAAGTGAAATAATGTCGATCTTAGATTTTTGTAATTTTGGAAAGGCTTCTTCATATTGACGCCATTCTGAACCCAAAGTCTTTTTCCAATCTGTATTGGCTTTAATGCCATAACCATAGCAAATGTGTACCGCAGTTTCACACTTCAAACCTTCAAGCGCACGTTCTAATGTCGCCACGCCCCAATCATTCACTTCATCAAAGAATACGTTAAATGCTGGCTCATCAAACTGGATAATATCTACACCTGCAGCTTCTAACTCAAGTGCTTCTTGATTGAGAATTTTGGCAAATTCCCAAGCCAATTTTTCACGGCTTTTATAGTGACCATCATATAACGTATCAATCATCGTCATTGGACCAGGAAGTGCCCATTTAATCGGTTGTGTGGTTTGACTGCGTAGAAACTTTGCATCTTCAACGAATACTGGCTTTTGACGACTTACAGCACCCACAACAGATGGCACACTTGCATCATAACGATTACGAATACGCACTGTCTCACGCTTTTCAAAGTCCACACCATCTAAATGTTCAATAAATGTCGTGACAAAATGCTGACGGGTTTGTTCACCATCACTGACAATATCGATGCCTGCATGTTGCTGTTCTTGCAAAGATAAACGCAAAGCATCTTGTTTCGCCTCCAGTAATTCATCGCCTTGTAATTTCCAAGGTGACCAAAGTTTTTCTGGTTCTGCTAACCAAGATGGTTTTGGTAAGCTGCCTGCTGTTGATGTTGGGAGTAAAATTGCCATGTCTAATCTTCTATCTCAATGTTTTTAAAACTAAGTCTGTAAAGTAATATGCTTTAAAATGCTGTTCTTTAATCTATTCGGTCAATCAAGCTGCGTGTTCTTGCTTCGCATTTACAGCAACAAACTTTTCAGCCCATTGCTCAAGAATGTCTTTGTACGGCTTGATAAAGTTTTCTTCCGTCCACTTACCTTGTTTTACTGCCAACTGACCACGCTCAACACGATCATAAACCACACGAGTCAATGAAAAATCCTGAAAATCCAAGCTTGGTTGGTAAACCAAACCTGCAACCGAGTTAGTATTATAAATTTCAGGGCGGTAAATTTTTTGGAAGCTTTCCATGGTACTGATCGCACTGATTAATTCAAAATCGGTATAGTCAGTCAATAAGTTATCTGCTGAATAAAATGCCAACGGTGCCGTCGCATTTTTAGGTTGGAAGTAACGCACACTTAAACCCATTTTTTTAAAATATTCATCAGTACGCGAATATTCATCATTTTTATATTCCACACCAAGCACAGGATGAATATTTGCTGTACGGTAATACGTTTTTGAAGTCGAAACGCTCAAGCAAATCACAGGTTGTTTTTTAAATTCTGTTTTAAAAACCTCTGAATTGACCAAATGCTGATAAAGCTTGCCGTGTAAATCACCAAAGTACTCAGGTTTTTCATTGATTTTAAAACCGAGTTCAGGCAATACCACACTAAAATCGTAATCGCGTACATAAGAAGAAAAACTGTTGCCAATCATGCCTTCAATACGCTCATTGGTTTGATGATCAATGACTGTGCTTTTGAGTGTTTCAATAAAAGGGAACGTATTTCCATTTCCCTCAATATCAATCTCTGCTGAGATAATATCAATTTCAAGTGAATAACGATCAGCATTTGGATTATCGCAACTCGCCAAGGTGTTAAAGCGGTTGTTAATCATTGCCAAAGTTCTACGTAAATTTTCTTGGCGATGCTCACCACGAGCCAAATTGGCAAAGTTTGTTGTCAAACGTGTGTTGTCAGCAGGTTGATAATTTTCATCGAAACGAATGCGCTTAATTGAACATGCGAATTTTTGACTCATGGTGCTCGCCCCTAATTTCTGAGATAAAACATAATTTTCTTGAATGAGCTAAAGATACATGAACTCATACATGAATAAAAATGATTTAATCTAAGTCAATACTGAGTAAAATTCACTTTAATAATTTATTAGATTAATAATGAGCGACATAAAACGATTAAAAGAAATGATTATTTACCTTCTTATGTAGAAGGATGACGAAGTAATTTTTGTTCTGACACCTCATCAACATGTATGAGCATTTTGTGAGAGTGAGAAGATAAAATTATGTACACAAATATGTTTGTAACGTAAAGATCTTTGTTAAACTTTGAAAATACTTGAATAGATTAGATCAGGTGAATTTTCATAAAATCTCTTTATTTTATAAGGCTTATGCGAATTTATTTGAACTTTAAAAACCATTGGAGAATTTTAAATGCAGAAACCTATCCTTATGTTCGATATGGATGGTACCCTTCTCGATTTAGCTTTTGACGATTTAATTTGGAATACTCGCCTACCTGAACGTCATGCCGAAACACATCAATGTACACTTGAACAAAGCAAAGAAATACTTCATACCTTCTACCAACAACACAATCACACGCTGTGTTGGTATTCCTCCAAATATTGGACAGAAAAAGTCGAAGTCGATGTACTGAAACTGCAATACGACAATCAAGAAAAGATTGCACCTCGTCCGGGCTGTTTTGAACTTTTAGAACAATTAAAACAACATGGCTATCGCTGTTGGTTACTGACCAATGCAGATCAGGCGGGTTTACAACTCAAACTTGAAAATATTGATTTAAGCCCTTATTTTGAAGTCATGATTAGTAGTGAAGAAATCGGTTATTCCAAAGAATTTGTAGAGTTTTGGGAAATTTTGCAGCAAAAACATGATTTTGATCCACAATATGCAATGATGATTGATGACACTGAAAAAGTGCTTCAAGGTGCTGAAAAATTTGGAATCACCCAACTCATTACCATTGTACAACCTTCAAGTGGTCGTGCTGCACGCCAAGCCCATGATTTAAATTACCCTGCAATTCAAAATCTTACCGAACTACTCCCACTGATTGAAACCTCAATTACACTTCAAAAGGAATTCAATGTCAAAACAGCCTGAATCACCTGTAACGGAATCGATGCGTGTAGACAAATGGCTTTGGGCAGCGCGTTTTTTTAAAACCCGCTCCATTGCAAAAGATGCCATCGAAGGCGGTAAAGTTCACTTAAATGGTGAGCGTGTAAAAGTTTCAAAAGAAATTCGTATCGGTATGGAACTCACAATTCGCCAAGGCTTTGAGCAAAAAACGGTGCAAATTAAGGCATTATCAGCGGTACGTGGTGGTGCACCCATTGCCCAACAACTTTATGAAGAAACTGAAGTTAGTATTGCTCGTCGTGAGTTGCTTTCCTCACAGAGAAAATTGCATAATCTTGCTCGACCCGAACATCGTCCAAGTAAAAAAGACCGTCGCGACATCAACAGGTTTAAACAGGACAATGATCAGCAATTTGACCAACAATGGTCGTATTTGGATGACTAGTTCCAGACTTAAATCAGGCATGCAGATAGTGCGACACATCATGTCGCTACAATCCAAATAAACATAGAAGAGAAAAGTTTTTTCTGTCACTATGGCTGTCGTGGACAAAGACTGAATCTAAGACATCCACTTAAGTTATTAGTGATATACATCGTTTTTGAGGTTACGAGATGGATGATAATAAAAGTAAGGCACTGAACGCAGCACTCAGCCAAATTGAGAAACAGTTCGGTAAAAACACCGTCATGCGTTTAGGTGACAATACGGTACAAGCAGTTGAAGCAGTATCTACAGGCTCTTTAACGCTTGATATTGCACTTGGTATTGGTGGCTTACCGAAAGGTCGTATTGTTGAGATCTATGGTCCTGAATCTTCAGGTAAAACAACCATGACCTTACAAGCGATTGCTGAATGTCAAAAAGCAGGTGGTACATGTGCCTTTATTGATGCTGAACATGCACTTGACCCACAATATGCCCGTAAATTAGGGGTCGATATTGACAACCTATTGGTTTCTCAACCCGATCATGGTGAGCAGGCTTTAGAAATTGCTGACATGTTGGTACGTTCAGGTGCAATTGACATGATTGTTGTCGATTCTGTGGCAGCACTCACACCAAAAGCTGAAATTGAAGGCGAAATGGGTGATTCACACATGGGCTTACAAGCTCGTTTGATGAGCCAAGCACTACGTAAAATTACAGGTAATGCTAAGCGTTCAAACTGTATGGTGATCTTCATTAACCAAATTCGTATGAAAATTGGTGTGATGTTTGGTAGCCCTGAAACCACAACAGGTGGTAACGCCCTTAAGTTTTATGCTTCTGTACGCTTGGACATTCGCCGTATTGGTCAAGTTAAAGAAGGCGATGAAATTGTTGGTTCTGAAACGCGCGTTAAAGTTGTGAAAAATAAAATGGCGCCGCCATTCCGTGAAGCATTATTCCAAATTTTGTACGGTAAAGGTGTAAACCATTTAGGTGAATTGATTGATCTTGCCGTTTCACAAGAATTGGTCAATAAAGCTGGCGCTTGGTATTCTTACAAAGGCGAAAAAATTGGTCAGGGTAAAAATAATGTGATTCGTCACCTTGAAGAAAATAAACACATTGCAGAAGAGTTAGAAAAACTCATTCGTGAACAACTACTCACGACTGCAATACCTACTGATGAAAAAGATGAAGAAGAACCTGAATTTCTTGATGCTTAAATCATCACCATTAAACTAAACAATTAATACAAAACGCTCTTCGGGGCGTTTTTTATATACCAAACCTATTTAATGCAGAATAATGCATTTACCCTTGCCATTCAGCGTTACACTTGACATGAAAGACACTTTTTAAATTTTTGAATAGCCATGACCGAATCCAAATTTACTAAACTTATTGATTATGATGCCCTCAAACAACAGTTTGGAGAAGCGCATCCTAAGCATGTTTCAACAACCAATGAAGAAAATTTAGATCAAGATGCTTTACGATTTACAGCCAATCAGCACAATAAGCGATTTCTACGCCAACAGACTCAGAATAGCAATGATTCTGATATTGACTCTAATGATCAAGATAATACCTCCACACAAGCACAGAAAATAGGACTCACAGGCACTCGCCTGCGCTCATACGCCTTTGCTGTATTGACCCGTAGAGAATACTCAAAAAAAGATTTAATTGAAAAACTCGCTTTATATGCTGAAAATCGAGATGAAGTAAATACGCTTGTAGATGAACTTTCTAGAGAGAATTACCAAAGCGATCAACGTGTTGCTGAAATGCTCGTAAGAAGCCAAATACGCAAAGGAAAAGGTCCAAATCGAATCAAGTTAGCGCTCAGAGCAAAAAGTATTGATAGCGAGCTTGCCAAACACGATATGAACGAAATTGATTGGTATGAAGAAGCCTATCAACTCAAAGTAAAAAAATACGGTACAGAAGTGAGTAAAGATCCAAAAATCAAAGCAAAACAAATCCGTTTTTTACAATATCGAGGTTTTGAAATGGATGCGATTATAAAAGCAATATCAAGAAGAGAAGAATAAATTAAGAACAAATATAAATATTATTTTAATTATGGTGGCAACCCCACTAGCAAAACTCCGGCACATCATAGTTCTGATACCGTTGCTACCTTCCGGTCCTGGCGGGGTTCTCAGATTACAATTGCGAAGCCACCAGCGGGGCTACCATTACAAGAAGAGAGTATAGAGATTTTTTTACATCTTGCAAGTGCGTATTTTAATTTTAAGCAAGTTATTCATTCGTTTGAGTATTTATTCGCCAAATCTAATTTATACAGCTTAAATGAGTATGTTTCCCCGATTTCGATTACATCACATCCATGATTTAAACCAATATATGGCGACATTGTAAAAGCCACTTGCAATTCAAGGCAGAGCCGTTTTAAATGAGTTCATCATATTATTTTGATGCGTCCCCTTATCAAAAATAAGTAAATACGTACCTGTTGTTCAAGATGGATTTCATTATGCTCAGAAAGCATGCTTTACTCGCAATTTCACTCCTCAGCGCAGCGACACTTTATGCTGTTCCGATTGAATCTAACTCATTAAGCAGATTAAGTGCCTCTAATAGCAACACCCCAAACAATAGCAATATGAATTGGGATTTATTACAAAAAAATCAGAATCTTGAAAATCAAGTCCGTGCATTACGAGGCAAAATTGAAGAACAAGATTATGCCATTGAACAGCTAACTAAAGAACTTACGAGCAAATATACCGACTTAGATCAACGCTTAGAACTTCTCAACCAACGCCTAGATCCAGATAGTGATACAGCACAAGAAGAAGCAACTGAGCCTAAAACTAAAGTTACTCAAGAAATGACGACAGCTCCACAACAAACAATTCCACTTAGTCCAGTTCCAACTGTACCTAATAAATAAACAGCCAAATAAAAAAGACATCTTAAAGATGTCTTTTTTATTTTAATCCATTTTGTATCCATGCTTAACGCACAACACCACGTACTGACTTAGTCAACGAATCAATAAGTAACTGTACTTCTGCAACTTCTGGCAAAATTTCTGCTCGGATTTGCTCAATCGCTTGATCTGTAGTCAATCCTGATTTATAAATCAGCTTAAATGCACTACGCAAACCTTGTATTGTATTTTTAGACCAACCTTTACGGCGCATACCTTCTACATTCATACCAAATGCATGTGCAGGATTGCCTGACACCATCACATAAGCTGGAACATCTTTTAAAATCAATGATGCACCACCAATCATGCTGTAAGAATCAATCTTACAGAATTGATGAATACCTGAGTTACCGCCAATGATAACAAAACTACCAATGTGAACATGCCCTGCTACACCGACATTGTTAGCAAAAATATTGTGATCACCCACCACACAATCATGTGCAATATGTGTATTGACCATCAATAAATTATGACTACCAATTTTAGTCAATGCTTTATCTTGCACAGTACCACGGTGCAAACTACAGTGTTCACGAATTTTGTTATGATCACCGATTTCAAGCCAAGTTTCTTCGCCCTGATATTTTAAATCTTGGCAAACTTCACCTACACTGGCAAATTGAAAAATTTCGTTGTGTTCACCAATTCGAGTATACCCACCCACAACAACGTGTGAGTGGAGCTGTGTACCTGAACCAATGCTGACATTGGGACCAATAATACAATACGGCCCAATTTTAACATCAGCCGCAATCACGGCTGATGGGTCAATAATTGCAGTTGAATGGATTAAATCTTTATTGCTCATGCCTGCTCTAATTTCTGATGAGAAATGATAATTTCAGCGGTTGCTGCAACCACGCCGTCTACACTGGCAGTACATAAATATTTGTAAATGCCACGTTTTTGCATGAGTAATTCTGATTTTAGCACGAGTTGGTCACCAGGTACGACTTGTTTTTTAAATCGTATTTTTTCGGCACCCGCAAAAAGAAACAATGAACCTGGACGTGGCTTTTCGCCATTCATAATAAAACCAAGCACACCCGATATCTGAGCCATCGCTTCAACAATCAGTACACCCGGCATAATTGGATAGCCTGGAAAATGTCCCTGCATAAACTCTTCATTAATAGAAACATTTTTATAACCAGTAATGGCATTTTCAGTAACCTCAGTAACACGATCAACCAATAAAAATGGGTAACGGTGTGGAAGATACTCACGGATGGTCTGTACCTGCATAGGAAGTTCAGGTACTGCAAATGGTAATGATTTTAACTCAGACATAATTATTTACGCGACTTTAAAGTTGTTTCAAGAGACTCAATGCGAGTTTGCATATCATCAAGC
Source organism: Acinetobacter sp. TY1 (assembly GCF_048551395.1). Classification (NCBI taxonomy): domain Bacteria; kingdom Pseudomonadati; phylum Pseudomonadota; class Gammaproteobacteria; order Moraxellales; family Moraxellaceae; genus Acinetobacter; species Acinetobacter sp. TY1. Next base: position 16,467 of record NZ_JBLYZK010000007.1, on the reverse strand, counting down.
TTTTTCACAATTCGGGTCAATGGCACATCTGCTAATTGTCGAAGGCGAACCACGGTACGTTTCCATTGTCCTGATTCAAACAAACCTGTTCCTGAAGAATAAGATCCGGCTTCAGAAATAGTTTTTGTGACCATTGACATTCCTGTAATTGTCACATTATCAGCCAATGAAATATGACCAACGATACCGACACCACCAGCAAGCACGCAGTTTTTGCCAATCGTACTACTTCCTGCGACACCACACTTCGCAGCAATCGCAGTGTGTGCACCAACTTTGACGTTATGAGCGATTTGCACAAGGTTATCAATAATTACACCTTGCTCTAAAATCGTATCATCCAAAGCACCACGATCAATACTACAATTTGAGCCGATTCGGACATCATCTGCAATCTGAACCGAACCCAATTGTGCAATACGATGCCATTTTCCCTGATAAGGTGCGAAGCCGAACCCTTCTCCACCAATGACTGTATTGGCATGGATACGCACTCGATTACCTAATTTACTCGCAGCAGTAATCGTGACATGTGAATCAATAAAGCAATCCTTACCAATCTCTACACCATCATCTATTTTAACTTGCGATTGGATAATCGTATTTGCTCCAACCACACAATTTTCACCAATCACCGTGTAATGCCCAATATAGGCATCATCAGCAACAATAGCAGAAGGGTCAATTTGTGCAGTGCTTTCAATACCACGTTTTTGTACTTTTATTTCAAATGCATGCGTCAGCATCGCAAAAGCGAGGTAAGGATTATCAACAATGATAAAGTTTTGATGAGCTGTCAGTCTTGACTGTAAAACAGCAGGAATAATTAATGCCCCTGCTTTTGAAGCTTGTGCTGCCTCTATATATTTTTCACCATTCACAAACGCAATGTGATGGGGCTGTGCCTGTTCTAAACTGGCAAGATTTTCAAGTACAAGATTGTGTTGACCAATTGACTCACCTCTAACGAGCTGAGCCAATTCATCAAGCTGAAAACGATTGGATTTCATTGCTTATTTGATTGCATTAACCTTTTGAATCATTTTAGCAGTTAAATCATACTTCGAGTCAAATGCAATCACTGTATTCTTGTTCAATACAAGATCAAGACTGTTTTCAGTGCGCAATTGTTCAGCAGCCTGCTTTACACGTGTTTCAAATACGGAATTTGTATTTTGGATTGTAGACTGAACTTTTGTTTGCACACTTTGTTGAATCGTTTGGAATTCAGTCACTTTCGCTTGATACTGCGCATTAATTTGCTGCGCATTTGCACCTTGAGCCTGAGCTTTTTGCTTTAATGCCTCAATATCTTTGGTGATTTGTTCAAGTTTAGCCGTTTGTGGTTTTACTGTTTGCTCAAGCGCTGCATTCTGTTGTTTCAAATACGTGCTACTTTCAACCACTTTTTCAATATCAACAACACCATAACCCGCAGCATGTGTTAAACCTGTAATACCCATCGCCAAACTTAATAATGCAACTTTCATTTTTTTCATCATCATTCCTTTAGTTATACATTAAAACAGTAATCGGATGACCGCACTTAGAAAGTACGGCCGATTTCAAACTGAATTTCTTTGGTTTGATCGCCTGGTTTATCATTCAATGGGAATGCATAACTCAGTGATAATGGACCAATCATCGTAATCCACGTAAAGCCTACGCCTACGCTATAACGCATATTACTTAAATCGAAGTCAAAGTTATCTTTACAATATTGTTTTGCATCGACACCTGGATCTTTTGAACCTTCCGAATCACCCTGAAGATATAAAGTGCCTTGCGCGGTACTACAATTCGTATCAAAAACTTGTGCACCCTCAGCAAAAATCACAGGACGAATTTGACGAGCCCAATCACCCTTAAATGGAACAGGTAGTGCAATTTCAGTACCGAACTGAATCAAAGCATTACCACCCACTTCCTCAGGATCGTAATCTTTAGTATGACGTTCATTATACGTTACGCCCGGATAATTCGGTCCAAGCGTACTGTTATCATAACCACGTACTGAACCATAACCACCAGCATAGAAGTTTTTATAGAATGGTAAATCATTACCGTAACCTAACTTACCATAACCACGCCATACAAAATCACGCCCTAATGGGAAATAAGCTTGTGCATCGTAGGTAAGTTTCTGATATTCAACATCACTACCCGGCAATGCAATTTCAGCATTTACACGATGTGACATACCTGAGGTCGGGAAAATTGGACGGTTTAATGTGTTATAAGACCAACCTAAGTTTAAGTTATAGGTTAAAAACTCACCCTCAAACTCATCACCGTAAGGAATTTCCTCTACAGCACATTTAACGCCCGTGATCACATCCTTACCTGTTACAGGATCTTTCTCAGTGATATCCTGCATTTGCGACTTACCATTGTCATCTGTCGGGCAATAGCTCGTTTCATGGTTTTTCTTGCCACCATTTGCTAACAGATAATCACGCACATAAGTCGAAACATATGGACCTGTGGTCACTTTAGTATTGTCAATGTTTAAACCTGCACTGACATTCTGGTTTTCATCAATTGGGTAACCAAAAGTCAAACCACCACCAAAGCTATCTGTAACGTAATTATTAACGTTATAGTCATTATCCAGTTTGGTTTTACGGTAATACATATTGTAACCACGACTCACACCATCAATCGTGAAATATGGATCGGTTACACTTAAGTTATAATAATCTTGTGTTTCTGAACGCGAAAGATCAATAGCAACACGATTACCTGTGCCCAAGAAATTGGTTTGACTTAAGCCTGCTTGGAAGGTAATACCACCACTTTGCGAATAACCTACCGCTAAAGTACTTGTACCTGAATGTTGCTCTTCAACTTCAACATTCAAATCGACTTGGTCGGGTGCATTTGGAATACGTACAGGTTTAACATCCACTTTACTAAAGAAACCCGTACGCTCTAGACGGACTTTTGACAAATCAATTTTTTCATTGCTTGCCAATGCACCTTCCATTTGACGCATTTCACGACGTAATACTTCATCAGCCGTTTTAGTGTTTCCTGAGAAGTTAATACGGCGTACTGTCACTTGCTGACCAGGGTTGATATAAAAATTTAAATCAACCACATGAGTTTCATTGTTAATTTCAGGAACAACGTTCACTTCAGTATAGTAATACCCTGCATTACCATATTTACGAAGCAATAACTGCTTAACAGCATTCACTTTTTCTTGCGAATAAGTTGTACCATCTTTATAAAGTTGTAAGGCTTTCAACTCTTCAGGTTTATATAGCGCATCACCTAAAAACTTAGTTTCACCAAACTTGAATTGCTCGCCTTCGTGTATTGAAACTTCAATGAAGATATTCTTTTTATCTTCACTGATATTCAAATTTGAGCTATTAATGTCAAAGTTGATATAACCCTTATTCAAATACAGTGCACGTAAAGACTCTAAACTTGCCGCCATTTTCTCACGAGCGTAGCGATCATTACGTGATACAACAGACAACCAACCACTTTCTTTTACAGCGAAGACCTGTTTAATCTCATCATCTTTAAAGACTGTATTACCAATCACGTTGATATCAAAAACTTTCGCAGGTTTACCTTCGTTAAAGTTAATATCTAAATCAACACGGTTATTTGGACGCGCGATTGTTTCAACTTTCACATCGGCATCATAACGACCTTGCTGTGAATACTGTTGCTCAAGTTCAGTCTCCAAAGTTTGCAATGCAGACTTCTTCAGCACCTCACCTTCAGCAAGACCCATTTTCTTTAAACCTTCTTCCAATGCTTCTTTTGGAATCAGCTTATTGCCTTTGAAGTTAATTTTAGAAATAACTGGTCGCTCAACAACAGTGAACACCAATACGTCATTCTCTTTACTGGCTTTGATATCATCAAACATATTGCTTGCATAAAGCGTACGAATTGAGTCTGCAATAATAGGATCTGAAATGCGACCGCCACTACTGACTGGCAACATTGCCAGTACACTGCTTTGAGTCAAACGAACCAAACCATCTACACGGATATCACGTGCAATAAATTCGTCTGCTGCATATACGTGTTGTACAGCTGCCATTGCACTTACAAGTGCAAGTGGCATAAATAAATGTGAACGCTGCATGCCTATTATTTTCCAGTAAAGTTAATTGTCCATCTATAACGTTTATAAACGCATAAAATCATTAAATATTGCGAGTATCATCATGCTACCCAACAGTAACATACCAATTTTCAAACCAACCAATTGTATTTGTTCAGAAACAGGTTTACCACGTATTGCTTCAATTATGTAATAAACCAAGTGACCGCCATCAAGCATCGGTATTGGCAATAAATTTAGAATCCCCAAACTCACACTCATCAGTGCCATAAAGGAAATAAAGGTTTGCCAACCCATTTCAGCACTTTGACCTGCCACTTTTGCTATGGTAATTGGCCCTGATAGATTATCCAGCCCAATTAAACCACGCACCATTTTCACCATGGAGTTCAAAATCATCGCTGAAATTTGACCCGTTTTTTCAACTGCCATGACTGCAGCTTCAGCAGGATTATATTGAATCGTTTGCTTATATTCTGCAGGAATATTGACCTGACCTGTCTGCGCCTGAACACCAAGCATACCAGTCACTTGTCCCATATTGTCACGTTTACCCTGTGGCATGACTTTTAAATGAACAATTTGACCTTTTCGCAACACATCCATCGCCAAAAGTTTTTCAGGTGATTTTTGTACCACATCCACCACATCAAACCAATCTTTCATTGGCACTTGATTAATTGCAACAATCTTATCGCCTTCTTTCATGCCTTGACGAATCGCCGCACCATCTTCACTGAGTTTAAAAACAACAGCAGGAATTTCAGGACGATACGGTACAAAACCTAGTACATCAAAAGGTGATTGGGTTTGATCTTTTAAGAATGCTTGAATCGGTAGTACAAAATTTTGTACTTGACCTTGACGTTCAACTCGCAAATCGATATGCCCTGTTTCACCAACACGATCAACCAATGCATAATTGAGCTTTTCCCAATTGGGTGTTTCAGTACCATCAATCGCTACAATTTTATCACCCGCTTGTAGTTGCATCGTTGCAGCAGGTGTATTCGGTAGAATTTTACCAATACGCGTATTCAATTGCTCTTGAGCAGGTAGAAATAGAATCCAAAATAAAAATGCTGCAAAAATCAGATTCACCAATGGTCCTGCTGCAACAATTGCAATACGCTTCCATGGTGATTGGCGGTTAAATGCATAAGGTAAATCTTCTGCACTGACATTGCCTTCACGCTCATCAAGCATTTTGACATAGCCACCTAAAGGCAAAGCCGAAAGCTGATACTGAATACCTGATTTTTTTGATGTCCATTTAAGCACAACAGGACCAAAGCCTATGGAATACACCAAGACTTTAACACCCAATTTACGAGCAACCCAATAATGACCAAACTCATGAATGGCAATTAATGGACCAAGTAAAAAGATAGCAGCAACAATGATAAAAAGAACATTCATGCCTTAGCTTCCCAGTTGTAAAATGCGCTGTTCAGCAACCTGACGAGCAAGTCGATCTGTATGCAAAATAATATCAATACTTTCTGCAACACCATTTTGAACATGATTGAGCGTATATTCAACTGTTTCTGCAATCTGTAAAAAACCAATTTTCTGCTGTAAGAATGCAGCAACTGCTATTTCATTGGCTGCATTTAAAATTGTAGCCGCTAAACCACCATTTTTCATCGCTTGGCGAGCCAACTTTAAAGCTGGAAAACGAACTAAATCAGGTTCTTGAAAATCCAACCGTGATTGTACGAACAAATCTAGCGGTGGCACATCCGTCTGAATACGCTCCGGCCATGCCAAAGCATGAGCAATTGGCGTACACATATCAGGGTTACCCATTTGAGCCAAAGTTGAACCATCCACATATTGAACCATAGAGTGAATAATACTTTGTGGATGCACAACCACTGTAACAAAATGTTCTTTAATTGAAAATAAATGACACGCTTCGATCAATTCCAAGCCTTTATTCATCAAGGTTGCTGAATCTACCGATATTTTTTGTCCCATCGACCAATTCGGATGCTTACAGGCTTGTGCAGGTGTGACTTGTTTTAATTGTTCTAAGCTATGATCACGAAATGGCCCGCCTGAAGCAGTCAACAAAACTTGCTTCACACCAAGTAAAGGCTCACCGTGTTTCTCAATCTGTAAATAATTTTGAGGCAGGCACTGAAATATCGCATTATGCTCAGAATCGACAGGCAACAATAATGCTTGATGCTTTTTAGCCTCTTGAATCATGATATCACCAGACATCACCAAGGCTTCTTTATTGGCAAGTAAAACACGTTTACCTGCTTTAACAGCCGCTAATGTAGGTAACAATCCTGCTGCACCAACAATTGCGGCCATAACAACATCGACATCTGTATGTTGTGAAACAGCAATTAAACCTTCCTCACCACTTAGAATTTCAATATCATGAATATTCATAGCTTGAAGCAATTGATTTAATTCATCTACTCTTACAGCAGGCACGACCGCGATTTTCGGTCTATACTGTTTACATATTTGGCTTAATTCTTCAATACGACTATACGCCGTCACTGCAAAAACCGAATATTTGTCAGGATGTTGCTCCAAAACTTTAAGCGTGCTTAAACCAATCGAACCCGTAACACCTAATATACTGACAGATTGTGACATCTATAAATTTACACCAATAAGTTTTAAAACATACAAACCTGCTGCAAAAATCGGCGCAGCAGCAAGTAAAGAATCAATTCGATCAAGTACACCGCCATGACCTGGCAAAATACGTCCCGAATCTTTAATTCCAGCACGACGTTTGATCATTGATTCAAACAAATCGCCCTGCACTGAACTAAAGACAGTAACAATAGATAAAATCAGAAAAAGAATATGTTGTGAGAGCGTTAGATTCAAGTAAACCGTTTGCACAATCACAATAATAATGGCAACCGTAACAATTCCACCCAATAAACCTTCAATGGATTTATTTGGACTAACTGAAGGTGCAAGTTTACGACGCCCTAATTTACGTCCAACAAAATATGCACCACTGTCTGCCCCCCAAACTAAAAGGAACAAGTACATGAGCCACCAAGGTGAACTTTCCCAAACATTGAAAATCGCAGTGACAGCAGCGGTAATCAGTACCAATCCAACAACATATAGGCTTGCATTATACCAACCATCATATTCTGGATAAGACTTCACCCAATGCACACTTACAATCCAAGTAAGAATTGAGGCAGCCCAAAGCAATAATGCTAAGTCGCCAAAATAAAGTGCTAAACCTGAAAGACCAGCTGTAAGTAAACCAAAGCCTGCTGCTTGAAGCTTATTTACACTGTCATTCTCATCACGTGGCATGAGCTTAAACCACTCATAACCACCCGCCCCAGCCATAAGAATCATCAACACATACATCGGGTAAGGTGATGGAGTAGCGAACATACAGCTCAGCACTACCGCGACCAATACCAATGCGGTTATTATCCGCTCTAACATTATTATTTCTCTGTATTCTGTTGTTGGATTTGCTCTGATGTTTGTCCAAAACGTCGTTCACGGCCCGCAAATACGCCAAATGCGTGATCAAGCTCTTCAACTGTAAACTCTGGCCATAAAGTCTGAGTAAAGTATAATTCTGCGTAAGCCGCTTGCCACAATAAAAAATTCGACAGACGATAATCACCACCCGTACGAATAAGTAGATCAACAGGTGGTAAGTCACCCAAACTAATATGCTGCCCAAAAAGTTCAGCATCAATTTGATCAACTTCTAACTCTTGATCTTTTACCAGTTGTGCAAGTTGACGCGCTGTATTTGAGATATCCCACATACCGCCATAACTGACCGCAATTGTTAACGTCATGTTAACAAAATTAGCAGTCCTTTGTTCAGCATGCAACATTAATTCACGTAGTTCAGGTGAAAGTCGACTGCGATCACCAATAAAACGCAAGGCAATTTCAAAATGAATCATGCGAGGAATTTGTTCAAGAATCGTTTCTTCAAGCAATTTCATGAGCAAATCCACTTCATACTGTGGACGATTCCAATTTTCACTGGAAAAAGCATAAATGGTGAGTGCAGTTATATTTTGTTTGCGACAATGTTCCACAATAGGATCAAGAACATTTTTTCCTTCACGGTGGCCATCGCCTTTTTGTAACTGTTTCTTTTTAGCAAAACGATTGTTGCCATCCATGATGATGGCAACATGTTTCGGAAGAGTCGTGTCTTCAGATGTGGTCATTGTAAATCTTAGACCTTCATCAATTCAGCTTCTTTTGCAGCAAGGCGCTTTTCAACTTCTGCAACAAATTTATCGGTGATTTTTTGGATATCATCACTTGCACGACGATCATCATCTTCAGAAATTTCTTTTTCTTTCAATAATGCTTTGATGTCACCTAAAACATCACGACGAATGTTACGAATCGCAACTTTCGCATTCTCAGCTTCATTACGTGCAACTTTTTGCATGTCTTTACGTGTTTCTTCAGTCAAAGCCGCCATTGGTACACGAATTGTATCTGAAGTCACAGGGTTTAGACCGAGACCAGACTCACGAATTGCTTTATCAATCGTAGAAACCATTGAGCGTTCAAACGGCTGTACAACTAAAGTACGTGAGTCTTCAACACCAACGCTTGCTACTTGATTCAATGGAACATCAGAACCATAGTAAGAAACCATAACGCCATTTAAGATTGATGGATGCGCACGACCCGTACGAACCTTTGCAAAACCATGCTCTAAAGATTCTAAAGACTTGTTCATACGCTCTTCAGCATCTTTTTTCAGATCGTTAATCATATGATCTTCCTTACTTATTCATTCAAAAACAAAAAATTAAAGTTCAGCAGTATAAAGTGCTTTCAGGCTTACGTACATTAGTTTGTAACGTGAGTCCCTTCTTTTTCACCCATCACTACAGAAAGCAATGCACCTGATTTATTCATATCGAATACTTGCAGGGGCACATTATGATCACGACATAAGCAAATTGCCGTTAAATCCATCACACCTAATTTTTCATCAAGTACTTGATCGAAAGTTAATGTGTCATATTTAACAGCATCATCGTATTTACTTGGATCTTTATTGTATACACCATCAACTTTAGTCGCTTTCAAAATCAAATCTGATTCAATTTCAATACCACGTAAGCAAGCAGCCGTATCAGTTGTAAAGAACGGATTACCCGTACCTGCAACAAACACACATACTTCGCCTTGCGTTAAATGGCGAATTGCATCACGACTTGAGTACGACTCAACCACAGCACCAATTGGCAATGCAGACATTAAGCGAGTTTTAATATTACGGCGTACCAAAGCATCGCGTAATGCCAAACCATTCATCACCGTTGCAAGCATACCCATTTGATCACCCGTTACACGACCAACCAAACCTTCTTTTTGCAATTGGCTACCACGGTAAAGATTACCACCACCCACCACGATGCCCACTTGCACACCCAAACCGACCATGTGTGCAATAGATAAAGACATTTGATCAAGCACTTGTGCATCAATCCCCATGTCCTTATTTCCAGCCAACGCTTCGCCAGAAAGTTTAAGTAAAATGCGCTCGTAACGTGGCTTTTTTGAATCCATCATGAGTGTACTCCGAAATCTATAGCTTAATTTTATCTGAATATCTTTAAAAATTTCTTAAACTTAAACTGTTTTTACAGCAATAAGTTTAGCAAACAGGTCATATTCATCTGCATCGGTAATTTCAACTTCAAGTAAATCGCCTGACTTGATTAGTGATTTATCAATATCTTCAACAAAGACATTGCCATCAATTTCAGGTGCATCTGCATAAGAGCGTGCAATTGCAACAGGGAATTCTTCGTCTAATTCATCAACCAATACAGTCATGGTTTGACCAATACGCTTCTGTAGTTTCGCAGCCGAAATAGCTTGCTGAACTTCCATAAAACGTTCATAGCGTTCTTGTTTAACTTCTTCAGCAACATGATCAGGTAAATCGTTTGCTGTTGCACCTTCAACCGGTGAATACGTAAAACAACCTACTCGATCAAGCTGTGCTTCTTTTAGCCAATCCAGCAACATCACGAAGTCTTCTTCAGTTTCACCGGGAAAGCCGACCACAAATGTAGAACGAATAACTAAATCAGGACATTTCTCACGCCATAATTTTAAATGTTCCAGTGTATTTTCACTGTGGGCTGGTCGCTTCATCAATTTTAAGATGCGCGGACTGGCATGTTGAAAAGGAATATCTAAATATGGAAGAATTTTGCCTTGTGCCATCAGGTCAATAACAGCATCGACATGCGGATATGGGTAGACATAGTGCAAACGCACCCAAATGCCCAATTGACCCAATGCTTCACACATATCAAAAAACTTAGTTTTAACAGGCTGACCATTCCAAAAATCCAACTTATATTTGGTATCTAAACCATAAGCTGAGGTATCTTGGGAAATCACTAAAACTTCTTTCACACCTGCATTTTTCAATGCTTGAGCTTCAGACAGAACTGAGCCTACTGGACGTGAAACAAGGTCACCTCGCATACTTGGAATAATACAGAATGTGCAACGATGGTTACAGCCTTCCGATATTTTCAAATATGCATAATGTTTTGGTGTCAAACGAATACCTTGTTCAGGGACAAGGTCGATGAACGGATTATGTTTAGGTGGCTCTGGTACGTACTCATGTACGGCTTCCATCACTTCCTGATATGCTGCTGCGCCTGTTACTTTTAGGACATTTGGATGCATCGCGCGAATTTTCGCTTCATCTTTTCCTAAACAGCCCGTCACAATAACACGACCATTGGCACTCATGGCTTCGCCAATGGCATCCAATGATTCTTGCACTGCAGATTCAATAAAACCACAGGTATTCACTACAACTAAATCTGCACCATCATAATCTGATGCAACATCATAACCCTCAGTTTTTAACTGAGTTAAAATTCGTTCAGAATCTACCAATGCCTTAGGACAACCTAAAGATACAAAACCGACTTTGGGGGACTTCATGAATCTATGCTCCACTATATTCCGCGTATTGTAAGACTTTTCTGATTATAAAAACAGTTGCAAACGGCACTCTTTGCATAACGCACCAAAATACAACCAATGTATATTCAAAATACCCAATTCGCACCAAAACAGTTCAAAAATATTGTAATGTGAATATACTCAATATAATGATGGAATTAAAAAGCACACTTAGTGTTCATTTTTATCAAAAAAAAGCGATCAACTTGAACAACAATGAAAAGTTGGCGTGTATTTTGCTTTATAGCAGTTCAGCAATCGCCCAACATCGGGTCAAATTTTCTGAATCAGCTTTTCACACTGAACAGGAAAGGATGCAAGATCAAACTGCTTTTGCGCTATTTTAATACAGGAATTTTGGACGAATGGATCAATATCCAACGATCGATTACAGACTTTTGGTCGACAACATGACCACCGCGATTTTACTGATCGATAGTCAACTTAACATTTTTTATTTGAACTCGTCTTGTGAAGCCCTTTTTGACATCAGTTTATTACGAGCATCGGGTCAACCCGTCATGAATCTTCTTCATGCGCCAAATGACGACTTTAATACTTATGAAGCCTTACTCAATACATTAAAAACGGGGCAATCTTACACACGCCGTGAAGCAACCATCAATGTTAACTTTAAAGACATGCACGTGGACTATAGTGTGTCACAACTCAATACGGGTAAGCCCTACCATCCCTTATTGATGATTGAACTTAATCCAATTGATCGCATGTTGAAAATATCTAAAGAAGAAAATCTCATACAACAACATCAAGTTGCTCGCCAACTAATTCGTGGTGTTGCACATGAAATTAAAAATCCACTTGGAGGTATTCGTGGCGCAACACAATTGCTTGCTCGTAGTTTAAATGATCCACAATATGCAGAATTCACCGACATTATTATTAGTGAAGTCGATCGTTTGCGAAATTTAGCAGATACGATGCTGGGCTCACGCCAACTTCCAAGTTACGAATTGGTCAATGTCCATGAACCGCTTGAGCGTGTACGTGCGCTAGTAGCAAATCAAACCAAAAAGAAAGTCAAAATCACACGTGACTATGACCTCTCTTTACCCGAAGTCAAAGCTGACCGAGATCAACTTATTCAAGTGATGTTGAATGTCAGCGTCAACGCTATTCAAGCCATGACTGAAAATAAAGACTTCTTTGTAGACCATCAGCCTGAACTCATTTTAAGAACACGTATTCAGCGACTGGTCACTATTAATGGCACATTACATCGTTCAACACTTCGTATCGATATTGAAGACAATGGACTCGGCATTCCCGAAGATATTATCGAATCGGTGTTTTATCCGCTCGTGACTGCACGTGCAAGTGGTACAGGTTTGGGCTTAAGCATCGCACAAAATATCATGCATCAACATAATGGAATGATTGACTGTCAATCAGTTCCTGGAAAAACAATATTTAGCCTTTATTTACCTTGGGAGACAAACCATGTCACATAATAAAATCTGGGTCATTGATGACGACCGTGCCATGCGTTGGGTGTTGGAAAAAACATTCAAGGAAGAAGGCTTTGATGTGACGAGTTTTGAAGAAGCACAATCTGCACTCGATGAACTCCCTCATAATGCGCCTGATGTCATTTTGACTGACATTCGCATGCCTGGCATTGATGGCTTAACCTTTTTAGCTAAGGTTAAAAGCAACTACCCTGATTTACCTGTCATTATTATGACAGCACACTCAGACTTAGAGTCAGCAGTATCAAGCTATCAAACTGGGGCTTTTGAATACTTACCTAAGCCTTTTGATATTGATGAAGCACTTGCACTGGTCAATCGTGCAATTTTGCATATCAATAAGCTACAACAACAAGAATCTGCAAAAACCACGCAACCAATTCAGTCAACTGAAATTATTGGTGAATCTCCTGCCATGCAGGAAGTATTTCGTGCCATTGGTCGCCTATCACAATCGCACATTACAGTGTTGATTAATGGCGAATCTGGCACAGGTAAAGAGTTGGTTGCACATGCATTACATCGTCACTCACCTCGTGGCAATAAGCCTTTTATTGCACTGAATATGGCAGCCATTCCAAAAGATTTGATTGAAACCGAACTTTTTGGACATGAAAAAGGTGCATTTACTGGAGCAAATACCCAACGTCAAGGACGTTTTGAGCAAGCCAATGGCGGTACACTATTTCTAGATGAAATTGGCGATATGCCTTTTGAAACACAGACACGTTTATTGCGTGTATTGGCAGATGGTGAGTTTTATCGTGTTGGTGGACATATTCCAGTCAAAGTGGATGTACGTATTGTCGCAGCGACACATCAAGATTTGGAAAAATTGGTTCATGATGGTCGCTTCCGTGAAGATCTCTATCATCGACTCAATGTCATTCGTATTCATATACCCAAATTGGCACATCGCTCAGAAGATATTCCAATGCTTGCGCAACATTTCCTTGCCCGTGCAGGCAAAGAACTTGGCGTAAGTCCGAAAATCTTACGTCTTGAAACCCAAGAATACATCAAGCAACTACCTTGGCCAGGGAATGTGCGTCAACTTGAAAATACCTGTCGTTGGCTCACTGTAATGATTACAGGGCGTGAAGTGTATCCTGAGGATCTACCTTCAGAACTCAAACAAATTCCACTTAGCAAAGTAGATGAAACTGGACAAGCGATCACAGGTATTGATCGGATTGCACTGCATCATTGGGATGAAATGCTAGGTCAATGGGCGATTCAAAAACTTAAAAATGGTGAAATGAAAATTCTCGACATTGCTACACCGATGTTTGAGAAAACCTTAATTAATGCGGCACTACAACAAACTCGTGGACGTAAACGTCATGCAGCTGAATTGCTCGGTTGGGGACGTAATACACTGACACGTAAACTTAAAGAGCTTGGTCTAGATTCTGTAGAAGATGAAGACGAAGATGAAAGCAGTAAAAGTGCATTAGCAGATTAAGCTGTAATCATTTAACTTTAACAAAAAATGCCCTGATGATTCAGGGCATTTTTATACATTCACTAAAATGTTCAACAACCACTATTAATTGCTCGTTTCCCATTGCTCGCCTGTTTCAGACAACAAAATATTTTCAGGAAAACGTAATGCAATCAATTGACTTGTATATGCCCGATTATACTGACGATCAACATAGCGCTTACCCACAGAGTAATCGACACAAAAAACATTCTTTTTTTGACCAAACCATTGTACTGTATCAATATATTTAAAAAATCCTGTTTTCTCATCCGTCATTTTAAAATTTCGCCAATAATGCCCAATAATCACAGGAATTTCATCTTGATAATGCACCCACCATGCAGAGCGATCGATCATGCGCCATCTCCCACCGATATAAAAAGGCTGATCAACCAAAAGTTCAGCACCTGAAGTCAATACTTTCATTGGGTTATGCATTTGCTCTACAAGGTCTTGTTGTGCCAAATAGGGTAAAAATGGAATGTCTGCTTGTGGGTTTTTCATCTGTGACCGATATTGCGCCGATTCACGTTTTGCCTGTTCTGCAATGCCTGTTTCACGAACATGATTTTCTGTCATTTGTACAAATTGATCATACGCCTGACGAGTTCCAAGTCCTTGCATACTTTTAAGTATATCAATTGAGTTTTGATCCCAGCAGGCATGTACAACGCGTAACTTTTCCGACTCTAATGCAATTGGCAAAGTTGCCAAAAAATTTAAAATATTCAATCTTTCTTGATGATTTATCTGCCTTGATGTAAAAGATTTATGATCATCTTCATGTGGCGAACCAAAAAACCAACCATTGCCCTCACGCTTTGCATCAATCAGCAAATTTAATTCATGATTACCTAAAACACATTGAGCTTTCCCTTGTTCAACCAATGCTTTTACACGCTGAATCACCGCAAAGCTGTCTGCCCCACGATCACATAAATCACCCACAAAAATAAGCTTACGTTGCTCAGGATGATGACCTTGTTCATCATAACCCAAGACATCTAACAAATGATTTAAAGCTTCAATTTCACCATGAATATCACCTACAATATCAAGAGGTTCATCGAATAATGTCTGTACAAATGCGTTGTTCATTAATCCCCCTAACAGTAGATTTATCCACAAACACAGATTTAGTTGTTTTTATCACACAGCAGATACTTTTCAAAAATTTGCACCTAACCAATTTTCCATACATTCGTCATCTAAATGAAATGCACAATTATTCATTAAATTTCTCACCTTATCTAAATATTGATCATCTAACTCATGAATATGTGGATGAATTAAGACAAAATTCAAATGATTATTTTAGCTAACTCAAAAACCAATGTACTCTCAATCGCTCGTTCAACCATAATAGTTTCAGGCTCAAATTCTTTCAACTGAGCTTCTAACGCATCAATTGAAAGCCCATTTACAGCCACATCCATTTCCCTAGATTTACGATGATTTAAACACAATGCATAGGACGGAAAAAAGTTTTATATTCAACTCTTCATAATGACATTATTACAATTTATTTTTTTTGATAATAATTTTTTAAATTCAATAAACCAACTAATTATATTCAATTATTATGACAAGCATTAAACACCATAAACAGATAAACCACTCAACAAAAAAATAAAATATCGTATAAAAATCAAATATTTCACCAACTTTTCACATCCAATACGCAGCAAAAAAATATCTTTTTTTGAAATTTTCAGAAATTTCAGCACAATAGAAAATAGCACCAATATATAAAAAGAAGCACTTATGAAAATTAGATATTTTATGCTCATTGCTATTACTTTGAGTGCGATAGATACTACTTTTTCCACAGTCGGTGGCAAGCAAATGTTGTGATTTTCAGGCTATGATCAAAATGCCCAGAAACTTTATTGATTACGCCATTATGAAGATGAAAGTGTTCGCTTACCGAACTCTATTATTATCATTTAAAAGCATGTACAGCAAAGCAAACTAAAGCACTCCCTCAATTAATTGAAGTCAGATCGCTTATCTTAGCCAGCAAACTCAAAAACTTGATACTGACTAAAATAGCACTCAATTCTACAAAAAAATTGATAAATTTCAAAAGCGCTTACAGCCTTCAAGAATCGAAGAATCAACACAATTGCATATTCAGCAACCAAATCTTATCTCACAATTCCAGAAGATACAGGCTATATCACTGAAGACTCTATTTTGCTCTCTAATCATTTAGTTATTTAGAATAATCATAAAAAAAGACCTCAACCATGAAAATAGTTGAGGTCTTTAAAATTCATAAACTTAAGCAGCTTCACGCTCACCAATTGGCGTTACTTTACGCAGCTCAGGACCCGTATAATCCGCACTTGGACGAATAATACGATTGTCTGCACGTTGCTCCATGACATGTGCAGCCCAACCTGTTA